>CANHAG010000013.1 GCA_947458525.1 Rhodospirillaceae bacterium
GATCGTGATATTGCATTCCTCAAAGAGACGGGGGGTGATGGGGTGCATTCCCGTATCGCGCCGCCCGAAACACTTCAAGCATATCGTCATGTTACCGAACAGTATGGTGATAATGCACAATACGTAGTGCAGCATGGCGGCAATGTGAACGGAGAGGTTATATGTACCCATATCATGAAAGCATTGCAAGGTATGGGCGCAAAAGTTGAGTTTCTCAAAAGCGTAACTGTCGAAGGGATCCAATATTCGAGTAACGCGCCGCGCATCAATAATTTAGTTGTGAGGGATAGCGAAGGAAAGAAAGCGATTGGGGCTTTCACGGATCGTTACGTATTTGCTACCGGTCCCGATCAGAAATTATGGAACGAACTTGGATTCGCATCGTCGCCAATTATGGGAGTTGCGGGCACGAGTTTAACGGTTCCCATTCCTGAAGATTTTACTGGCAATAGGCCGAAACGTCCACTTAAGCTGGTACAAAGAAAAGGCGGCCCCGTGATTATTCCTGTTCGCGATGCTGAGGGTAACAATTTTGTTCGTGTGGGTGGCTACACCGCATTTACAGGAGACCGGGATATTAACACCAAGGATGCTTTTGCTGTTGAATTTCTGAAACAGCAATTTGAATTACTAAATCAATTTTATCCGGAATTGGCCAGGCGTTTTTTACGCGACGAGCTCGATGGTGATCTTAATAATCTTCCCAGCTATAGAGGGAGTTGGGTTGGGCAACGTCCCATTGCCCCGGACAATCATGCGATTGTTGGCTCGCATATTGTTCCGAAAGTCAACGAGCCTTCCCTAAATAGTTACATGCTGACGGGGTTAGGCGCCTCAGGGATGTTGGGTATTGGCGCAGCTGATATCCTTGCCCAATACATGGGAGACGAAAAGAACATCAAAGTGCCGGGCATTTCAAGCCCTGAAGATACTGCACTATTTTTGTCAATGGTCTCTCCAGAGAGGCTTGGTGCTTTTAGATCGCCCGTCCGCAAGGATAACGGGATAAAGTAGAAATGGCGCGGCTGATAAGAATCGAACTTACGACCCCGTCATTACCAATGACGTGCTCTACCACTGAGCTACAGCGGCCCAAATAGGCTAACCGGGGGCGTATGCCACAAAGCCTCCTTGCCTGCAAGTGGTGATTTATGCTATGTTTGCAGGAAATAAGGCGCTTAGAAAATGGCATCCACACAGGCTTCCTCCGGCAGTAATCCGCGCCAGAAAAAGCGCGCGGCGGCGCTTAAACGTAATCTTGTCAGGCGTAAGGTAGCCGTTCACCGTTTACCGTTCACCGTTGACCGTTCACCGTTGACCGCTGGGAAGGCGCCAGCCCCAAGCGCAGAAACATCTGACGTAAAGAAACAGCATCAGCGCCTGGAAGATCAGCAAAACGCCGCTCGGCCAACGGTGAACCATGTCTGACGACGCCAAGCACCGCAAGCAGATCAAAAAGAAACTTCAGAATCTGAAGAACCGGCATCATCAGATTATTTTTCAGCATGCCGAACAGCATGGCCGCGAGCGGGATCTGGAGCGCGAGCGTGAGGAGGGCCTGCGCGAGACGGCCAGACGTTCAAGCGCGCGCGGGGCGGAAGCGAAGAAAGGCGAGCCCGCATGGAGCGCACGCATGCAGGAAATCAGAAGCAGGCTCGACGGCAAAAAACGCATGGCCGCAGATCGCTGGAACCGTTTTGCCGGCACCGAGGGTGCGGGAGGCATGGGGCGGTAGCTGGCTTTTCCGGCAATGCATGGCTTGCCTTTGCCTCACACAATCTTCACCGCGTCATAGGCGCGCCCATGGGCAAGGACGGGGATCTGCGCGCGGGCTTCCTGCACTTTCGCGCGATTTATTTCCGCGGTGATAACGCAAGGGTCGTAGCCCCCCGCTTCGGCCAGTATCCGCCCCCAGGGGTCAATGATCATGGAATGGCCATGGGTGGTGCGCCCGCCGGGATGTTCCCCGCATTGCGCCGGTGCCAGTAGATAGGCACCATTCTCAATCGCGCGGGCGCGCAGCAACACCTCCCAATGTGCTTTTCCGGTAGGGCGGGTGAAGGCCGAAGGCACGGTGAAAATCTCTGCCCCTGCCTCCGCCAGCGCATGGTAAAGCGCCGCAAAACGCAAATCATAACAGATGGTGAGGCCAAGGGTGGCAAGTGGCGTGCGCACCAGCACCGGGTGCTTGCCATAGCCCATGCGGGCAGATTCTTTATATTCCGTTCCGTCCGGCAGTTGCACATCAAACAGATGCAGCTTGTCGTAGGTGGCGAGGATTCCAGAGGGCGCCACCAGCACCGAGCGGTTAAGCGGTAACGCCTCTCCCGCCACCTCCGCGCGGATGGAGCCGGGGAGAAGATAGATATTATGCTGCGCTGCAATATGCTGCGCCCAGAGGATGCCGGGATGGGACTGGGTTGGGTAACTTCCACCCCCCGCCATCCCCTCACGCCGCATGGAAAAACAATTCTCCGGCAGGAGAATGAGCGTTGCTTTTCTTGCAATTGCCTCGCGCACCAGCGGCTCAGCGGCGGCGATGTTTTCTGCCACATCTTCCGTACTGTTCATCTGAATACAGGCGGCGATAAAACTCATATCAGCCTCACGGTTCGCGCCAGTGCCAGCGCAGAAACATTTGCCGCGCCCGCCTCTTTCAGTGCGGCAGCACAGGCGCTCATAGTGGCGCCGGTGGTCATCACATCATCCACCAGCAGCACACGCTTTCCAGCCAATATGCGGCGGTGCTTCTTCTGCACATGGAATGCCTGTTTCATGGCGCGCAGGCGCTGCTCCCGGTTCTTGCGTGCCTGCGGATCCGTAGGCCGCACGCGCCTGAGCACCCCCGTCAGGCAGGGCAGGCCGGTGCGTTCCGCCAATGCATACGCCAGCCAGGCCGCCTGATTATAGCGCCGCAAGGTCAGTCGCCGCCAATGCAGCGGCACCGGTAGAATCACATCGCTCTGTGCCAGCAGTGTCGTGCCGGCCTGCTCCAGCCACTGAGCATAGCGCGGCAGACCGAGCATGCGGTCATGATATTTTAACTGGTGAACGAGCCGCCCCACCACCTCGTCATAGACGAGCGCGGCGCGCGCGCGGTCGTAAAGGGGCGGATGGTCAAGGCAATCCGCACAAAGCGCGCCTGTTTCCATCGGCACTGCAAAAGGAATCCCGCAGCGGGCGCAGCAGGGATCAGAGACAATATGCAAGCTGCGAAAGCAGGGCGCGCAGAGATGTCCCTGTGCGGCCACCGGCTCGGCACAGCTGGGGCAGCGCGGCGGATAGAGCTGATCCAGCGCCCATTGGCCAAGATTGGGCAGCGCAGCAGCAAATGCGGTGAGGCTGGTCATGGGCAAAGGATATAACAGCAGCGCCTAATATTTTCCAAAAAAATATGCGGTCATCAGCGCGCCATAGGCAATGATCATCCTGCGCAACAGCGGCTCAGGCACTTTCTTGGAAAGCACCGCCCCGCCATAGCCACCTATCATCGCACCCACAAGCAGCACCAGCGCCACCGCCCAATCCACCGCACCTACCACCATGAAAGTAAGCGCTGAGATGCCGTTAATGCCAAGCCCGACAAAGGTTTTCAGCCCGTTCATCTGATGAACGGATTTAATGCCTGAAAGCTCATAAAGTGCCATCATCAACATCCCCATCCCGGCGGCGAAAAATCCTCCATAAATGCCGATGACACCCTGACCGAGCGCGGAAACCGGCTTGCCGATAGGGTCGGTGGCTGCCCCGCGCCTGAGATACGCAATCAGCCGTTTGCCGAATGCAAAAATGAGTGTGGAGGCAAGCAGCAGCCATGGAATCATGGCCTCAAACCGTTCCGGCGGGGTAAGCAGCAGCAATACCGAGCCAAAAAAACTGCCAATCACTCCGGCGGTGAAGTAAAATCTGAGCTGGCCTTTCAGCGACTTCACCTCCGCCCAGAAGCCCGTGACCCCGGCAATTGAGGCAAACCACAGGGCAAATTTATTGGTGGTGTTGGCAAGCATCGGCGGCATGCCGAACAGCAGCAGCAGGGGAAAGCTGAAAAACGTGCCCCCGCCTGCAACAGAATTGACCGCCCCCGCCCATAGACCAATCAGGAAAAGGGCTGGAATGGTAAGGAGCGTGAGTTCCATGGCATAGCTCCGTGCGTTGGAAAGATGTCACTATCGTGACAGCGTGAAGCGGCGTCAGCAACGCTAGATCTTCATCGGCATGATGATGAGGTTCTGCGCTTTATTATGCAGCCGTTTTTGCAGCAAATAGGCTGTCTGGTTATGCAGTATCTGGTGCATGAAAGTTTCGTTTTCAAAAATCAGTTTGGTCGCAAAAAATACTGAGCGCGGGAATTCCTTGTATATTTTATCGGTAAGGCCTGCGAGTGTCTCGATGACATCCGTTCCGTAATCATGGTAATAGGTGCTGGGCAGGCCGCGGCTGGTGCAGAAATCCACATGGGATTTGAGCCCCGCTTTGGTATCGCGCCGGAGCTTGTGCCACATGGTTTCGTCGGTGAATTCTTCGGTGTCGATTTCGCCCACACTGGCAAATACGAAATTCTTGAACACGCCGGGGAAGAGGCGCTGCACCCAGAGAAATGTATGCATGCCGCTGGCCGCGGAGCTGCCCACCAGAAACACTGCCGTTGGCTCGCGCGGATCCATTTTCGGTTTTTCCGCTATAGCGCGGGAAGAGGAAATCATCATGGCGCCGCTCAGATCCTCCTCAATCTCCGACAGCTTCTTGCGCACCGCATCATAATGCCTGCGGATGGTGAGACCAATGAAAATCACGCATCCGGTAATCAGCACGGTTTTCCAAGCGCCATAGGTGAATTTTTCGACCAGCGTTACGGTCAGAATCGTGGCGCAGACGGTGAAGGCGAGGAAGGCAATCGAAAGCCTGTGCCAGCTGCGCCAGTTTTTGCGATCCCGCCAGCGGTAGCGGGTGATGCCAGCCATGGAAAGGGTGAAACATAAAAACACATTGATGGAGTAAAGAATTACCAGCAGATGCACCACCCCGCCGGTGATGACGAGCGCGCCAATGGCGAGCGAACCCATGAGCACCACCCCGTTACGCGTGACGAGGCGGCTGGAGAGTGAGCTGAACATATGCGGCATCCAGCGATCTACCGCCATGGCAGCCAGCACCGAGGGGCCGGCAATGAATCCCGTATTGGCCGCCACAAACAAAAGCCCCATGGCAAAGAGCAGCGAAACCACCACCACTTCTTCAGAGATATTGATGCCGGCAATTTCCCAGTGTGCGGTCACGGCCTTAAAGGCGGTGGCGTTGAGCGTTTCGCCATCCACTTTCTGCACGTCCCACAGGAGATACATGAGGATGATGCCCGCCGCCATGAAGGCGAGCGAGAAGGCAATCGCCCACATGGTCATTTTACCGGTTTTTACCTTGGGTTCGGCAAGGGTCGCCCCCGCATAAGAAACAGATTCAAGGCCGGTATAGGTACCGCCGCCAAGCGAGAAGGCTTTGAAGAACAGCGCCAGCACCGCAAACCAGCCGACAGAATTCGCCAGTGACGTTGTCTCGTGCACCGCGTTGGGAAGGATTTCATTCAGCCCTTCTGAATGGCTGAAAATCGCGTAGATCAGCAGGATCGTATGGGTGGCGATAAACCCCAGAAAAATCGGCATCAGTGTGCGCACCGATTCTTTGATACCGCGTAGGTTCATATAGGTGAGCATCAGCACCACCGTGCAGGCTACCACCAGTTTATAGGGCTGGTATTCTACCGGAAAAAGACTGAAGAGCGCATCCACCCCGCTGGCCGCGGAAATCGCGATTGTCAGCACATAATCAATCAGTACTGCACCGCCAGCCACCATGCCCACTTTGGGACCAAGCAGCACCGTTGAGACCCGGTAGCTGCCCCCGCCATTGGGGAAAAGCTCAATCACCTGCATGTAGGCGCCGGCGATAAGGAACACCGTGAAAGCCGTGGCGAGCGCCAGAAAAATCGCCATATGGGTGTGGGCGCCGAGCGCCAGGAACGCTTCTTCGGGGCCGTAATTGGCGGAAGAAAGCCCGTCTGCCCCGATGCCGACCCAGGCGAAAAACGTAATCAGCGCCAGATGTTTGCGCGTATCGGCCTTGAAGGGGTCAAGCGGTTTGCCGAAAAAAAACTGTTTGATATTCTTAAAATTCATCGCGCCCATTGCGGATCCATAAACCATCCTGCTTCACGGCGGAAGCCTCAAGAGCGTGCCTTAATCCTTCCTTTGGCGAATTGCAAGGGTTGGGAATCAGAGCACGGGCTACGGGTGACTGTATCGGTTGCCGGAGCCGCAGCAAGGAGAGGTCGCCACGCAGAAGCTTCAGCGAATAAGGTCTCTTGCGACCAGTGATGCACCCGCAGCAGTTAATAAAATTAATTCTGTACGATTATGTTTGCACATGGTTATAGATTAGTGCTTATCCAACCCATGACGGAGGTCACCATGCGGCAAAGATTTCAAGCACTCATTCTTGCGTTAACACTGGCCGGGGCAGGCGGATCGGCCGCATTCGCGGCGGATAATGCGCATAATAGCCGCAATTCGCTCGACTGGGCGGGGGCTTATCGCGGCACGATTCTTTGTGCCGCCTGTACGCAGCCGACCGAGACGCTCGTGCGGCTGCATCAGGACGGGCGCTACCTGCGCCAATGGCGCGTAGAGGGCGAAATACCTCGCATTGCCAGCAAAAAAGGGCGTTTCCGCTGGAGTGAGGATGGCGGCAGCGTGACCCTGTCGGATGGCGAGCAGTTTCTGGTGGGTGAAAACCGGCTGATATTGCTTGGCGCCGCAGCAAACAAGAATATGCTGACCAAAGAGCCGGCGCCGGAATTTGCCGGCACACGCTGGGAACTGACCGAGTTTGACGGCAAGCCGGTCACGCCCAGCGATCACCCGGCGCATCTGGTGTTTGATGCCGAGAATTCCACCGTCTCGGGAACGGGCGGCTGTAACCGCCTGCATGGGGGCTACAGCCTCGCTGAACCGGACGGGCTGAAATTCTCGCCCATCGCCGCAACCATGATGGCCTGCGCCTATGGTGGGGAGCTGGAATTTTACTTCCTGCAGGCGCTGGGCAAGGTGGCGCAATTCCGCATTGCCGGCGAGCAGCTAACACTTCTGGATGCTGAGGCCAGACCCCTTATGGTGCTGACAGCTGCGTATCTTTACTAGCGGACGTTGTGAGCCCCGCATTTGCGGGAGTGCGCGGACACCGTGTTTATGGTTGTGAGCCTCAAAAAACTATTATAGATACGCGGCATCTTACAGGAGTTCATACGTCATGAAGCTACTATGGATGATTCCGCTTGTGGCATCGCTGGTGCTGGTGGCCGGGTGCCGGGAGGAAAAACAACCGGCCGTCACCTTGCCGCAGCCGGTAAGTTACATGGTGGTGGGGGAATCAGGCGCAGGCCAGACGCGCCGGATTTCGGGCGAGGTGGAAGCGGCTGACCGCACCGACCTTGCCTTTCAGGTAAGTGGCCGGGTGGAGACGGTGGAAGTGAGCACTGGCGAATCCGTACGCGAAGGCCAGATTCTGGCCACGCTTGAGAAGAAGGATTTTGATCTGGCCGTGCGCTCCGCTGAATCGCGCGTGGCGAGCACGAATGCCACGCTTGCTGAAATGTCGGAAATGCTGCGCCGCCAGCGTAACCTGTTTGAGCGTGGGCATGTGGCGCAAGCGGCGGTAGATACGGCGCAGTCGCGCTTCGAGGCGGCGCGCAGCAATCATGCCGTGGCGGTGGCCGAGCGCGATCTTGCCCGGCTGAATCGTGAGCGCACCGTGCTGCGCGCGCCGTTTACCGGGCAGATTGTTGAGCGTATTGCCGAACCGTTCATGGAAATCAGCCCACGCCAGACGCTGTTTCGCATCCAGCAGCCTTCCACCCTTTCGGTGCGGGTGCTCGTGCCTGAAACCATGATCCGCCAGATTGCGATGGGCGATCCGGTAGAGATTACCTTCCCCTCACTCAGGGACGCGGTGGTGCCCGGGTTTGTCTCGCAAGTAGGCGCGCTGGCACAGCAGGGCAATGCATTTTCCGTCAAGGCAGATCTTCACGATCACCGCTACGATATCCGCTCTGGCATGACCGCGCAGGTGATGTTTCATCTTGAGGGCGCCACCAAACCACAGGCTTCTTACCTGATTCCCCTGACCGCTCTGGATCTTCGCAAGGAAGCCGGCAACCCCGAAGCACTCGCCAAAGATGCGGATGGGGCGCGCCGCGCCTTCGTGCTCGTGATTAATCCGGCGGATATGACGCTTGAATCCCGCGAAATACGGGTGCGCGACATTATGAATAACCAGATCAAGGTAGTAGGCGGGCTGGCTGCGGGCGAGCGGGTGGTAATCGCCGGGGTTGCCTTCCTTGAGCCGGGGGAGAAAGTCTCGCTCTGGCGGCCGATTGCGTCATTCCCCACAGGAGCCACGACGCCTTAACCGGCCTCGTGCTATAGTGTTTTTATGGATCGTATTACCCGCTTTGCCATCAGTAACTCGCCCTTCAGCATCATGCTGCTCGTCGGGATTTTCTTTTTCGGGCTTTTCACCTACCTCACCATGCCCTCGCAGGAGGATCCGGAAATCACCATCCGCGATGCGCAGGTAACGGTATTTTACCCCGGCCTGTCGATTGCGATGACCGAAGAACTCATCGCCAAGCCGATTGAGCGCCAGCTACGCCAGATTCCTGAGATTGAAAATATCACAACTACCGTCAAGCCCGGATTTGTGCTGATTCAACCGCGCGTGTTTGACCGGTATTTTGATCTGCAGCCCATCTGGCAGGACGTGCGCAATAAGATGATCGATGTGCGGCCGCAGCTGCCCGAAGGCACGATCGGCCCGTTTGTCAATGATGATTTTGGTGATGTCGCAGCAGCAACAGTCGCGCTGCACGGGCGCGATTTTTCGATGGCGCAGCTCGATGAAATGGCGCGCCGTATTAAAGACCGGCTGGGGGCAGTGCCTTCCATCAGCAAGGTGGTGCTTTATGGCGTTCAGCGCGAGCGGATTTTTATCGATGTGAATATGGATAAAATCGCCCAGCTCGGCATCTCGTTTGCGGATGTGATTGCTGCCCTGCGCGCGCAGAACGTGATTTTACCGGGCGGTGAAATCCGCGCCGACGGGCTGACAGTCGAGATCGAGCCTTCGGGCAATTTCCGTAACCTCGAAGAAATGCAGCAGCTGCCCATCTCCGTGCCCGGGCGCACGCAGCTGATTTACCTGCGCGATATCGCAACACTCACGCGCGATTATGAATTCCCCGCGCGCATGCCTTCCTATTTCAACGGGGAACCGGCGATTATCATCGGCATTTCGATGGTCAGTCAGTTCAACATCGCCCAGTTCAGCACGATTGTGAGCGAGGCGCTGGGTGAGGCGCGCGCCGATCTGCCCGCCGGCATGCGGCTTGATGTGGTCACCTGGCAGCCTACCTTCGTCAAAGCGTCGGTGGATGATGCATCCACCACCCTCATGATGACGGTAGTGGTGGTGCTGGGCGTGGTGGTGCTGTTCCTTGGCCTCAGAATGGGGCTGATTGTGGGGGCGATTGTGCCGCTGGCGATTTTCCTCACCATTGTGGTGATGCATCTGATGGGGGTGGAGCTACACCGCATGTCGATTGCGGCCATCATTATTTCCCTCTGTCTGCTGGTGGATAACGGCGTGGTGGTTGCCGAAGACATCCGCGCGCGGATGGATGCTGGCAGCGGCAAGCGCGATGCGGCGATTGCCACCGCCAAGGCCTTTGGTCTCCTGCTTTTGTTTTCCACCTGCACCACGATTCTGGCGTTCCTGCCGCTGCTGCTGGCAGAGAATGTGGTGGGTGAGTTTCTGCGCTCGCTTGGTATTGTGCTTTCCATTGCGCTGTTTGGTTCCTGGTTTTTAAGTGTCTATGCCACACCCGCCATTTGCGTCTGGACATTGAAAGAATCAGGCGGTGCCGCCACTGCGCAGTCCGGCGGGTTCATGGCGCGGCTGCAATCGGGTTATCAGGCGGCGCTGCGCGGCATTCTGGCAGCGCGGTATTTCTTTCTGCTCGTCATGGTGGGGCTGTTCATCGGCGCCGTGCTGCTGATGCAGCTTGTGCCGCGGCAGATGATGCCGCCTTCCTCGCGCAATCAATACCTCGTCTATGTCGATCTCGTAGCGGGTACGGATATTAAGAAAACGATGGCGGCCAGCGCTACGCTTTCGCGCTGGCTCAATGATAAAACCACCAACCCGGAGGTAGAGAGCCATGTCGCGTATGTGGGGTTTGGCGGGCCGCGCTTTTTCCTCGCCCTCACGCCGGTAGATCCGAGTGAGAACACCCTCTTCATGGTGGTGAATACGAAAAACGCGGAAGACGTACCGGGGATGATGCGGCGGACGGATGATTTCATCCGCCAGCAGATGCCGGGGGTGACCGGCGTCAGCCGGCAGATGTCACTCTCGCAAGATGAGGTGGGGCTTGTCGAATACCGCATCAGCGGGCCCGACGAGGCCGTACTCTGGCAGCTGGCCGGGCAGTATATGGATGCCATGCGCAGCATTCCGGGCAGTATCGGTATTCGCAATAACTGGCAGAACCCGATTCTGCGCATCGCGGTGGAGGTAGACCAGATCCGCGCAAGGCGGGCGGGGGTGACGAGTGAGTCCATCGCGCGCACGCTCGGCGCCTATTTCCGCAGTGTCGGCATCAGCGATTTCCGCGAGGGGGACAAAGTCATCCCCATCGCCGTGCGCGGAGAAGCCGGGCGCGATAACATCGATCTTCTACGCTCACTTTCGGTGATTTCAGAAACTGGCCGGCCAGTGCCGCTGATGCAGGTGGCGGATTTCAAGCCCATCATTGAACCCAGCCGCATCATGCGGTTTAATCAGGAACGCACCATGACGGTTGAGGGCATGAACCCGGCCTATACCGCGCTCGCGTTTGATCAGGCCGTGCGCACCACGCTCAAAGATGCGGTGCTGCCGCGTGGCTACCATGTGGAAATGGGTGGGGAGATTGAGGGCAGCACGCGCGCCAATAGCGCACTCTTCCAGTTCATGCCGCTCGCGTTTGTGCTCATGTTTGTATTGCTTGTGCTCAAATTCAACTCGGTGGTGCGGCCGGCGATTATTTTTCTCACCATTCCGCTGTGCCTGATTGGTGTGTCGGTCGGGCTGCTCTTAAGCGGTGCATTTCTCGATTTTAATGGGCTGCTCGGGCTGCTGAGTCTGGCCGGCATCATCATCGTCAACGGCATTGTGCTGATTGACCGTATTGATATTGAGCGCGCACAGAGTGAGCAGCTCGAAACTGCCATTGTCA
>CANHAG010000014.1 GCA_947458525.1 Rhodospirillaceae bacterium
CCGGCAAACTCCGCCGCGAGCATTCGCTCGGCCAGTGCCATGCCTACCGCATTGGCAAACCCTTGCCCGAGTGGGCCGGTGGTGGTCTCAATCCCCGCCGCATGGCCATATTCGGGGTGGCCGGCGGTTTTACTACCCAGCTGGCGGAAGTGCTTCAGCTCCTCGAGCGTCATATCCTCATATCCCAGCAGGTAATGAATCGCATATTGCAGCATGGAGCCATGGCCGGCCGAGAGCACGAACCGGTCACGATCCGGCCAGTCGGGGTGGGCGGGGTCGAGTTTCAGAAATTCAGTAAAGAGCACGGTTGCCACGTCCGCCATGCCCATCGGCATGCCGGGATGGCCTGATTTCGCGCGCTCCACCGCATCCATGCTGAGGGCGCGGATGGCACCGGCGAGGGCAGTAACCCCAGGGTTCTGATTCATCACGGGATTGGGCTTCGTGGCAGGTTGCATAGGTTATTCCGGTGGCTGGCGGTGAATGAGCCATTCCTCTACACGCGGGCGCGCATGGAGGCAAGGGCAAGGAATATTCTGCCCATACCGCACCCTTTGCCCTGACTTTCAGAAAATCATAAGAAAAACCAGAATCTTCATAAAATTGTAACAAATCTATTGTATGGTCATCTTATGACTGCACGTAATAACTTTGCAATTATCCGTGAAACCGCGGGAAGACTGGGTGCCAGCAGCAGCGAGACTGAGTATCTCATTGCAATTGCGCAGCGTGAAAGCAGTGGCCGGGCGGATGCAGCAAACCCGAACAGCAGCGCCCGCGGCCTGTTTCAGTTTATCTCCTCCACGGCCGCGAGATACGGGCTGGGGCCGCATAATATCTATGATCCTGAGGCGCAGACCCGCGCGGCACTGGCGCTGACCCGCGACAACGCTAACGCGCTACGCGGTGTGCTGAACGGGCAGGAACCAACGGCGGGAGATCTTTATCTGGCGCATTTCATGGGTGCGGGTGGTGCCCGCAGCGCCATTGCAGCGGCCAGTGCCAACCCTGATACTCCGGTCGGAGCGGTATTAAGCCCCGGCGCTATCCGTGCCAATGCCTCCATACGCTTCCGTGGAAAACAGTTTTCCCAGTTCAGCGTGCAGGACCTGAGAGACTGGGCATCCTCTGTATCAGATGGTAATTTCTATGTGGATGCACGCGAACGCGGCGACCTCGATAGAGGCCGGGAATATGCACGCCGGCTACTGCGCAATAATGGTGTTGCAGAAGATCAGATTGAACGGATGCTTGAACTTGAGAGGCAGAATCCCTTTTTCGGCGCTATTTTTCAGCTTGTCATGCGCATTATTGAACAGATTACCCCGAACGGGCCTCTTGAAGTGGCGCCGGGAGACCGGCTGCCTGTTCAGCATGTTCAGGAACCATCTGCGCCAGCACCCACTCCCCGTCAACCCGCTGCTGCGATGACAAGACAAGCCTAACCCGGTTAAAAGGTCTGCTACCCCGCCTTGCGCTGGCCGAAGCGGCGCTCGCGCTGGCTGTAGCTGGCGATGGCTTTGTCCAGTTCTTCGGGCGAAAAATCCGGCCAGAGCACATCCGTAAAATAAAGCTCCGTATAGGCGGATTGCCAGAGGAGAAAATTGCTGAGGCGCTCATCTCCCCCGGTGCGGATGAGCAGATCCGGATCGGGAATGTCATGCGAATAAAGATGGGCGGTGATGGTGTTCTCATCAATCGCATCCGGCGCCAGCGTTCCGGCGGCGACTTTCGTCGCTATCTGTCGCATGGCGGCCGTAAGCTCCTGCCGGGCGCCATAGGAAATCGCCATGGTCACGACCAGCCCGGTATTATTCGCGGTCAGCGCCGCTACTTGAGCCAGATCGCGCTGAATATCCGCCTCCAGATTCTGCATTTCGCCCACAAAACGCATGCGGATATTATGCGCATGCAGGGTCGCGGCTTCGCGCGTCACGTAATGGCGCATCAGCTGCATCAGATCCGCAATTTCGCCCGCCGGGCGGTTCCAGTTTTCAATCGAGAACGTATAAAGTGTCAGGTGTGAGATGAAAGGCCGCGTGCGGCAGGCCTCAAGCAGACGGCGCAGCACCTCGCCGCCCTCTTTATGGCCACGCGCCCGGTTGATGCCGCGAGCGGCCGCCCAGCGGCTATTACCATCCATGATGATGGCGATATGTGCGGGCAGAGAGGACATGGCCGGAGAAGAATGCATTACGCTACCCTGTTACGCTTTGTCATCGCCGCGCAGGCGGGGATCCAGACCCAAGAAAAAATGGATTCCCACTTTCGCGGAAATGACAAATACCATGTCGGTTGCCCCGCATCATACGCTCATGATGTCTTTCTCTTTGGCGGCGAGGGCTTCATCGACTTTTTTAACGAAATCATCCGTCATTTTCTGAATCTGTTCGGATTGTTTGCGGTGTTCGTCTTCAGAGATTTTTTTCTCTTTTTCCTGCTGTTTCAGCGCATCCATCCCGTCGCGCCGCACGTTGCGGATGGCGACTTTCGCCCCTTCCGCATATTTGCCGGCGATTTTGGAAAGCTCCTTGCGCCGCTCTTCCGACAGCGCAGGAATGGGCACGCGGATGAGCTGGCCGTCAGGCGAAGGGTTAAGCCCAAGATTCGCCTGGCTGATGGCTTTTTCCACCGCCTTGACCATGGATTTATCCCATACCTGCACGGTGATCATGCGCGGTTCTGGCACATTGACCGTGCCCACCTGATTCATCGGCATCATTGCGCCGTAGGCCTCGACCTGAATGGAATCAAGCAGATTGGCCGAAGCGCGCCCGGTGCGCAGCCCGGCAAATTCATGATGCAGCGTTTTGAGTGCTCCATCCATCCGTTTTTGCAGTTCCTGTTGCATGTGCTTTCTCCTTAGTTCCTGATGTCGCTGATGGTGGTGAATTTACCCTCGCCATTGATAATGCGGACGCAGTTTCCCGGCTCATGAATGGAAAATACCAGAATCGGGATATGGTTTTCGCGCGCCAGTGAAATCGCTGCCGCATCCATCACTTTCAAATCCTTGCTCAGCACATCGTGATAGGTCAGATGCTCAAACCGCGTGGCATTCGGATTTTTCTTGGGGTCAGCGTCATAGACTCCGTCAACCTGCGTGCCTTTCATGAGCGCATCGCACTGCATTTCAGAAGCACGCAGCGCCGCAGTCGTATCCGTTGTAAAATACGGGCTGCCAATGCCGCCTGCAAAAATCACCACCCGGCCTTTTTCCATATGCCTGAGCGCCCGGCGGCGGATGTAAGGTTCGCAGACCTGCTGCATCTCAATCGCTGAAAGCACGCGGGTAGGCACGCCCATGCCTTCAAGAATATTCTGAATGGCAAGGCCGTTCAGCACGGTGGCCAGCATGCCCATATAATCGGCGCTTGCGCGCTCCATGCCTTTGGCTGCGCCCGAAATACCGCGGAAGATATTGCCGCCCCCCACCACCACACAGACCTCTACCCCAAGCGCAACGACCGATTTCAAATCCGCCGCAATACGCTGGATGGTGTCAAGATCCTGCCCGTAGGGCTTATCGCCCATCAGCGCCTCGCCCGAGACCTTGATGAGCACCCGGCGGAACCTGGTATGGGTGGTTTTGGCAGTGGCGGATATGGCGGTCATTTTCTTTGCTCCTGTCGCAGCACGAGAAGTAGCCTCCTTACGGATTTTGGCAAGCGTAATTCGCGCCCGCCCCGGAAAAGTGATCTTACGCCCCGCTGATCCGCTCGCGCATCTGCAGCACAGCGTTAAACAGCAGCTTCATATCTTCCGGGCGCGAGAGGCGGTGATCGCCATCCTTCACCAGTGTCACCGCGACCTCGTGGCTGGTCAGTTTCGCGGCGATATCAAGCGCAAGCGGCCATGGTACATCCTCGTCTCGCTGTCCTTGCAGCAGATGCACCGGCCCATCATACGGAATGGGATGATCCATCAGAAGATGGCGCTTTGCCTCTTCAAATAGATGTTTTGTGGTGGGCACCTCCCTGCCCCAATATTCACTCATACGCCAGATGACGCCTTCTTCCTCCATCTGCTGGCGTTCTTCGGGCGTCATTTTTGCCGGAAAACTCTCGGTAAAATCGGGGGCGGCGGCAATACCGATCAGCCCGCGCGCCTGCGCGGCGCGCTCACGCGCGACGGCGAGCATCACCCAGCCGCCCATGCTTGAGCCAATGAGTATCTGCTCACCGGTTGCCACCTCATCAAGAATCGTGAGTGTATCCGCAATGGCATGGCCAATCGTGAACTCAAGAAAATCGCCCTTGGTTTCACCATGGGCAAAACAATCAAACCGGGTGAAGGGAATATTGTGCGCACGGCAGAAATCCTCGAGTGCCAGCGCTTTTGATCCGCCTTTGTCGGAGCGGAATCCGTGAATAAACACCACCCCCACCCCTTTGCCCGGCTGCTGTGCATAGGCAATGTCATATCCGGCCTGCGACGAGTGGTAGCGCGTGGTCATGGGGTCTCCTTGTCAGTATTTTTTTACGCGGGTGAATGAAACATCGGTAGCAAGATAATCATGGCGACCCACCGGCCCCAGTAGCTCCAGCTGCTTTTGCAGATCCAGAAGGCGCTGGTTATTCTCCTCCGTCAGGTTTTCTGCAAGGGCGCGCTCTGCCGCAGCAATATCGGCCTTCAGGCTTAAGCGGTGAAGATCATCCACCAGCTCCGGCCAGAAACGCTGGGCGAGCTGCACGCGCGCATCCGCATCGCCTGCGCGGGCAAGCCCAAATCTATCAAACGCTTTGGCAAGCACCGCCAGCTCTTCATGGCAGTCTTCTTCGAGTTGCGTGCGCAGATCTTCCGCCGCAAGGGCGGGCTGTTCAATATGCGCTTCCGTGATGCGCCGGTGGAGTTTCGCAAGCGACGCATTCGGTAGTGGCAGCGCCAGCCAGACTTCCTCCGCATGCGGATCACTCAGCAGATCCGGATGGGTGATGACCAGCGCCACCAGCTGCGCCACCGGCATGACAAAGGCCGCATCCACATTACGCGGGGTGGGTGGCGGCGGCGGCGTGGGCACACCTGTTGTCATCCCTGAGTTGCCGCGGAATTTTCTGAAGTCCTGCCGTGATGCATGCGCGGCAGGCACGCGGCGCGGGGCGGCATGCGCGCGCAATTTCTCGCGCATGAACTGCTTATAATAATGCTGCACGCCGGGATGTTTGATTTCTCCCACACGCTGCATCAGGGTTGCTTCCTGCGCGGCTTGTGCCTCAGGGGTGGTGGCCGCCTGCCCCATCTGCTGCTGCCATAAGGTTTCAGCCAGTGGCCGAGCCGCAGCCAGAATCTCGTGCAGCGCCTCTACCCCATGCTGGCGGATGAGCGAATCCGGATCCTCGCCCTTTGGCAGGGTGGCAAATTTCAGGGTTTTTCCGGGCACCAGCATCGGCAGCGCCAGCTCCATCGCGCGCGTCATGGCGCGCTGGCCGGCACTATCACCATCAAGGCATAACATCGGCGCATCTACCATCTGCCAGCAAAGCTGCAACTGTTCTGCGGTGACGGCCGTGCCAAGCGGGGCAACGGCCTGGGCAATACCTGCCTGCGCCATCACAATCACATCCATATAGCCTTCGGCCAGAATCAGCTCCCCCGCTGCATGGGCGGCGCGCCGCGCGCGGTCGAGATTAAAGAGCATGCGACCCTTATGGAAAAGCGGCGTCTCGGGCGAGTTGAGATATTTTGGCGCTTCCGTATTTGGTTCGCCCGGCAAGATACGCCCACCAAACGCCACCACGCGGCTTTTGCGATCGCGAATGGGAAAAATCAACCGGCGGCGGAAGCGGCTATAAGGAGTTTTTTGTTCCACCTGAATCAAGAGCCCCGCTTCGATAAGTTGCGCGGGCGTGATATTTTTCGTGGCCATGGCTTTGGTCAGCGCATCACGATCCGCCGGAGCGAAGCCGATGCGGAACGTGTCGCGCGTGGCGGCGCTCAGCCCGCGCTCTGCGATATAACGGCGGGCAAGCTCGCCCTCGGCGGAATCCTCAAGTTGTGACTCGAACCAGCGACAGGCCTCTTCAACCACAGATTGTAAACTACGCGATTTTTCCTCGCGTTTCGCCTCCTGCCAATCCTGTTTCGGCAGGGCAAGGCCAGCCTGTAATGCCAGTTTCTCAATGGCTTCCGGATAGGTAAGCCGCTCATAATCCATGGTAAAACCAATCACGTCCCCATGCGCGCCGCAGCCGAAGCAATGGAAAAACCCCTTCTCGTCATTGATGGTAAAGGAGGGGGTTTTTTCCTTATGGAAAGGGCAGAGCGCTTTATATTCCCGGCCTGCGCGTTTCACGGGCACTGCGCGGCCAATCACCTCGGAAATCCGGTACCGCGCCTTCAAATCCTCTATAAAGCTTTGAGAATAATTCATTTTATTTTTATTTGCATGCCATGTTGATTCCGCGGTTGACCCGCCCTATGCGCCCATTATGCTGGGGGTGTGGGGTTGGATTACAACCAAACACACCCAATCACAACAACAACAACAAAAGGCAATGCACGCTATGACTGGTCTATGGCATGATCACGCAGTTCCAGAATTTCTGCAAGTAGGTGAAGAAGTATTGCCGCTGGTGATAAAACGTCACCGCAGCGCCAAACGCATCTGTTTGCGCTATCACCCCGGCGATCACGCGGTGTCGCTCACGCTGCCGCGCCATACGCGCGTGGTGGAGGGGATGAATTTCCTCACCCAGAAAAGCGAATGGCTCATCACCACGCTGATGGAGATGCCATCGAAAAAACGGATCAAGCCGGGCGTGGTGATTCCGCTTTGCGGTGAGCGCGTGCGCGTGAAGCACGATGCGCAGCAGCACACGGCCTTTATGCTTAAGCGCGGTGTGCTTACCATTGCCGGCGACCGGCAGGAATTTACCAAACGCATGACGGAAGCACTGCGCAAAATCGCGCGGCAGGAAATTGCTGCCCGCGCCGAAAAAATGGCGAAGAAAACCGGGCGGCGCATTCATCGCATCACGGTGCGCGATACGCGCAGCCGCTGGGGCAGCTGCTCTTCCACCGGCAATCTCTCTTTCTCATGGCGGCTGATTTTTGCGCCCGAAGAAGTGATGCAGTATGTGGTGGCGCATGAGGTCGCGCATCTGCGCTATATGAACCACTCGGATAAATTCTGGAGCCTTGTTGCCTATCTCTGCCCGGATTATGAGGCGGCCAAAGCCTGGCTCAAACTCCACGGCAAAGAGCTCTACCGCTTTAATGCATAAGCCGCGGGGCGCGCGGCATCACGCGAGTTTTTCCGCCAGCCCTCTTGCCGCGTAGGTGAGAATGGCCGCAGCACCGGCGCGTTTGAAGGCGAGCATGGTTTCGTAAAGCGCTGCTTGTTCATCGAGCATTCCGGCGGCAGCTGCGGCTTTGAGCATCGCATATTCCCCGCTTACATGATAGGCAAAGACGGGGACGGCACATGCCTCCCGCACGCGGGCGATCACATCAAGATATAAAAGCCCCGGCTTGACCATCACCATATCTGCACCCTCGGCGAGATCGAGCGCAACTTCGCGCAGTGCCTCCGCGCCATTCGCCGGGTTCATCTGATAGCTGCGCTTATCGGCCTTGCCGAGATTCGATTTCGAGCCTACCGCCTCGCGGAACGGGCCATAAAAGGCGGAGGCATATTTGGCGCTATAGGCCAGAATCGGCACGTCAGGCAGCGCCGCGCGGATGGCTCCTACCCGCCCATCCATCATGTCGGACGGCGCAAGAATATCGCACCCCGCCTCTGCCAGTACCCGCGCCTGTTTCACAAGGCACGCGACCGTCGCATCATTGGCAACATCGCCATCTGACCCCAGCACACCGTCATGGCCATGGCTGGTGTAGGGGTCAAGCGCCACATCCGCAATCAGCCCGGTCTCCGGCACGGCAGATTTCACCTCGGCAATCGCGCGGCAGATCAGATTGCGCTTGTTCCATGCCTCGCGCCCATCCGCAGTTTTCTTTTTCGGTTCCGTCACCGGAAAAAGAGCAAGCGCGGGGATGCCGAGTTTCGCCGCAGTTCTTGCTTCCTTCACCAGCACATCAATTGAGAAGCGCTCTACCCCCGGCAGTCCTTTGACGGGGATGCGCTGATTTTTTCCTTCCACCACAAATACCGGCCAGATGAGATCCTCCACCCGCAGATGGTGTTCGGCAACCAGCGCACGCAGCCACGGCGCGCGGCGCAGTCGGCGCAGTCGGGTAGCGGGAAATTCTCCGGAACCATACATTGCTGAACTCCTTGATACTTCACCCTGAAGATATCACTAATAGCCCGTTTTGAAGATGAGAGAACAGTTGCGGCCGGAGTTGATTACGGCATAGGCCGAGTTCGCAAGAGATACGGAGTTCGAATCACCAAGGTTACCACAGCCCAAAGCGCCCGTTGACCCCTGAGATTCCAGTGACAACACGGTGCCGATGGCAGGAAATCCATCATCAATCTTCTGATCGATATTGAGCGCTTCCTCGGGTTTCAGCACGCGTTCTGGGGGCTCGCTGCTGTTATTACTACCAAAAAACAACACATGTCCGTAGGAGCCGTCATAATAGTCGGTTCTGCTGATAGGGATGGTCGCAAGATAAAAAACCGACCACCCGGCATTGCCGAAGTTCGACGCAGGCGTGTTCACCCCGAACAAGGCGCTATTAGCGGTCGCCGTGGCGGAATTGGGCGCACCAGTGTAGGAACCTTCAATCAGACCGGCATTGGACAGATGCTCCCAGAAACCGAAAATTTCATTTGAACTGGTGGCATTGGGTTGAATCTGGGCATTACCATCGCCGTTACATACGCCTGCCGCGGCAGAGGTCATAACACTTGGGCAGGTGGTGGCGGCCGCCCAGACTGATGTCGCATTGGACATATCACCGGGTAGAGAAGCATATTTATCGCGGAATACGCCTATCGCGTCAATATAACGCTGGCTTTCAACAGTGATGTTGCGCAACTCCGCCCCGCGGATCATCGACTGACCCGCGAGAATGCCCCCGGCCAGCAGGGCGATAATCGCCAGAACAACCGCAAGCTCAATCAGGGTGAAGCCTGCTGTGCCATGTGCAACGCGGTGACGGATCATAAAAACCTTCCTCCTGCAACGAAGCGGCGTGAATCCGTAACCATTATAGCGTTACATCTTCCGCGCGACCATGAGTTTTTTGATCTCGGCGATGGCCTTGGCGGGGTTTAAGCCTTTGGGGCAGGTTTTGGCGCAGTTCATGATGGTATGGCAGCGATAAAGCCGGAACGGATCTTCAAGATTATCGAGGCGCTCGCCGGTCATTTCATCGCGGCTGTCAATAATCCAGCGATACGCATGCAGCAGAATGGCCGGGCCCAGATAACGGTCGGCATTCCACCAGTAGCTCGGGCAGGAGGTAGAGCAGCAGGCGCAGAGGATGCATTCATAAAGCCCGTCGAGCTTGGCGCGGTCTTCCGGCGATTGCAGGCGCTCGCGCCCTTCAGGTGCTTTTGATTCGGTCATGAGCCAGGGCTTGATCGATTCATACTGCGCATAAAAATGCGTCATATCCGGTACGAGGTCTTTCACCACCCCCATATGCGGCAGGGGGTAAATTTTCACCTCGCCTTTCACCTCATCAATCGGCTTCAGGCAGGCGAGTGTATTAGTGCCGTCGATATTCATCGCGCAGGAGCCGCAGATTCCCTCGCGGCAGCTACGGCGGAATGTCAGGCTGCTATCCACTTCATCTTTAATTTTGATGAGCGCATCAAGCACCATCGGCCCGCATTGCTCGCGGTCAATCTCGAACACGTCTAACCGCGGGTTTTTGGGCTCGCCCGCGTCTGTTTTATCTTCCGGGTCATAGCGGTAAATCTGGAAGGCTTTGACCCGCTTCGCCCCCACACGCGCTTTATGCACGCGGCCATTTTTCTCGATTTTCGAATTTTTCGGTAAGGCAAATTCAGCCATGATGGACTCCTGTAAAGGCGGGAAAGCAATCGAACAAAGAAATTTTGTCATTCCCGCGCAGGCGGGAATCCAGCACATTATCTGCGGCGCAGACGCGCCGCGCTGGTTTCCTGCTTTCGCAGGAATGACACCTCTGGAGATTATCGAATAATCGGAGCATCGTACTATTATTTCTTCACTTTGACATTAGGCATCAGCGGCAGGCCTTGCGCCTGTTTCTGACGGATTTCGAGAATCGTTTTCTGCATGGCAATATAGCGTTCGGGGTAGCTGGGATGCGTGCCGCGCACATAAATGCCAGACGGTTCAAACTGCGCCATTTTACGCCAGAAATCCGGCGCTTTTTCAATCGGGAAGCCGGCGCGGGCGAGGATGTAAAGCCCGATATAATCCGCCTCCTGCTCGAAGCCGGGGGAATATTGGGTGAGCGCCACATTCGCACCGGTCTGCATGAAGCTTCCGCCCGTATCCACGCCCTGACTTGCCACCAATATATCGATTGCCGCGCCCATCAAGGCACCGGCGGTCACGTTCTGACCCTGCACACCCACATGATCCATAATCGCATGCGCCAGCTCATGCGCCAGCACAAAGGCAAGGTGATCGTCATCACTTGCAAACAGCATCATGGGAGCGGTGATATAAACGGTCTGCCCGTCAGTATAGGCATTGACCCCGCGATTGCCTTTAATCTCAAGATTAAAATTACAGGGGCGTACTTCCTGCATCCCGAACATCTCATAGCATATCTTTGTTGCGTGCGGGTTAACACGCAGCGCCACATCCTGTAGTCGCACTTTCATTGCTTTGGTGCGCATGACCGGCTCCACCACTGGCGGGAAGGGGTTTTCCCGCGCAGCGCGCGCTTGAGCCGCGCGCTCGGCCTCAATCTCCTGCGGTGAAGCGCTGGGGGAATCCGTCGTCGGCGTCGCGCAGGCGACAAGAAGCAGGAGAAGCGC
>CANHAG010000015.1 GCA_947458525.1 Rhodospirillaceae bacterium
AGCGATAATAACGGCCAATGCCACAGATAAAGCGGGTAGCTGATAAGCCCAATGCCGACCATCCATGGCCGCGCCAGAAACCAGCGATTCACGGGTGCGGCGGCACCTGCCGCAATCATCAGGCATGTGCCCGCGACCGGCAGCAGCGCCCAGAACCCTGGGAAACTGAAAGATTTGCGTAAGCCAAAACAGGCGGCAAGAATCAGTACAAAACCAATCCACGACATCGCGGTTCGCCAATGTGAGCGAAACATCAGGGGGCGGGTCAAGGTCAGATAAGCGAGCAACGCACCAGCCGACAATTCCCAAAACCGGGTGAACGGACTATAAAATGCGAGCGACAAATCATAGCGCAGACTTGCTAGATTGGCGGCAAAACTGAGCACCGTGACCGCGAGTAATAACGTCAAAGTCGAACGCCGCCAGCGCCAGCAGAGATAAAGCAGCGCCGGCCAGAGGATATAAAACTGCTCCTCCACACCGAGCGACCAGAGATGCAGAAGCGGCTTGGTTTCCGAGGCATTATCGAAATACCCCGCCTCCCGCCACAGGACAAAATTGGAAAGAAACGCTGCCCCGGCGCCTACATGTTTGCCGATCTGCTGATATTCATCCGCCAGCAGGACGAAATAGCCAAAAGCCAGCACTGCTAGCATGACCAGCGCCAGTGCCGGAAAAATACGGCGGATGCGGCGGCCATAAAATCCGGCGAAGCTGAAATCATTCGACTCCAACCCGCGTAGAATGATGCCGGAAATCAGAAAGCCGGAAATGACAAAGAAAATATCAACCCCAACAAACCCGCCCTTCATCGACGAAGGAAAGGCATGAAACACCATGACCGCGATGACCGCCAGGGCCCGCAAACCGTCAATATCCGGGCGGTAGGGGAGTGGCTGTTTCGCGCTCATGCGGCGTGACGCGCGGTGGCTTCGCGCATCTTCGCGGCATGTTTAGCGATGGCGCGGCGGATGGTTTCTGCCTTCGCGCCTGTCCATTCCACCGTGCGGCGGAGCCCCTCTTCAATAGCCACCTCGGCCTGAAACCCGAGTTGCTCCCGCGCTTTGGTGGTGGAGGCAAAGCGCTTGCCGGAACGATCCCAATCGCGCGCGGGTTTGAGATCGGGCGGGGTGGGGTTTGCCGTAAGCCGATTAATGATGGTGGCCAGTTCCAGAATCGTTGTCTCCTTGCCGGTTGCGAGATTATAGACCTCCCCCGGCTTGCCGCGTAAGGCGCAGGCCATCAGCCCGCGCGCCATATCTTCAACAAAAATGAAATCACGGCTGGTCTGGCCGCCATTATCGAGCGGCAGCGCCTCATGCGCCAGCGCCCGCCAGATGAAGCTCGGCGTTACATTGCGCCACACCGTATGCACCGTGCCGCGCCAGCGCCCGGCACCCAGAATTTCGCGTGGGCCGTAAACATTTGAGAAGCGCGCTTTGACAAAAGGCAACTGGTAGCGGGTGAAAAAATAATTGCCGTAAAGCTCGCCGATGATTTTGGAAATCGAATAGGGGCTGTCGTGATAAAGACTTACCGGCTGGTCTTCCGTCGTGGCGCTCGGCGCATCGTAGGTTTTTTCGGCCACCGCGCAGGCGGCGGCGGCATAGACGACCTTCTTCAGGCCGCGATAGGATTTCAGATGCTCAAACAATTTAAGCGAGGTGAGGGTGTTGTTATCGTGATCGGCGATCGGATCCGCAATGGAGGATTGATTGCCGTGATAACAGGCAAGGTGAAACACATAATCAAGCGTAGGCGGTAACTGCGCAAGAATTTTATCTTCGGCAATACTACCCTCGATGAAGCGCACGCGGGCATCCTCAGGAATATTGCTGCGCTCAGACGAGAGCAGATTATCTACAATCACCACCTCACGCGGATTATGCTCCAGCAGCTTCAACACCAGGTTACTGCCAACAAACCCGGCTCCGCCGACAACAAGAATTGCCTGCCCTTTGAAATTTTCACTCATGCCGCTTTTCCTGTGCTCAAGTGGGAATAGGTTTCGTTCACACCGTGCGCGTCATACCAGGCCAGCTGACGGGCGATGGTTTCCTTGAAGCCGATCTTGATGTCCCAGCCGAAGGCGGCTTTTGCGGCGCTGGCGTCAAGCATCATCACCGCCACATCATCCGCGGCAACCGGCTGAATCGGAACGTCCTGCGGCGGCAGGCCGAGATGCGCGGCGACCAGATCAAAAATTTCCTTAATCGTGTGCGCTTCACCACTTGCCAGATTAAACACGCCTGTGGGTGCATCCAACGCGATGGCCTTATCCATGAACGCCAGAAAATCCGCCATGTCCATAAAGTCGCGCGCAGTGTCGGAACAGAAACATTTCTGCCCGGCTTTGAGGCGTTTGTAAAAGGTGGGGATGGGGCCAATCGCCAGGCGTGGGCCGGTGACGTTTGCAAGCCTGAGGGACAGCACCGGAACCGCGCCCAGAAATAACATCTGCTCACCCGCCGTTTTGGTAATACCGTAGCTGGTAAACGGTGCCAGCGGATGATCATTTGGCACGGGCAGTTTTTGTGGCCTACCAAAACAGAGATTAGTCTGGAAATGGATGATGCGTTTCACGCCGTGAAGTGCAGCAGATTTTGCGATATTCACCGCCCCCATCACATTCGACGCGGTATCCTCCGCCCAGTGCTGCGGGTCTTTATAAGAAGCCGCCGAGTGCACCACCAGCTCTGGCTGGAAGCGCGCAAAACATGCTTCCACCAGCGCGGCATCTGCAATCGAGCCTTCGGCAAGCGTCAGCCCTGCAACATCTGGCACCAGCGCGCGTTTGCCGGTGGCGAAATTATCGATAACGAAAATCTCATGGCCGTGCGGGAGCCAATGTTCGATGAGGTTGGAGCCAAGGCATCCCGCACCACCGGTGATGAGGATACGCATAGGCTAGCTCGCTTTTTTGGTATCATGCTTGAGATGCGTATAGCCGCCAACTACACCGAATTTGCGGTAATAAGCCACGGCCTCTTCCACCGTATTTGAAAGCGGCGTAAATTTTATTGCACCGAAATCGGCAAAAGTGCGGGAAGGATCAAGCAGAATCGAAGGCGCATCATCCGCCCCTAATTCGCGCACCTCCGGCTCGGGATAGGTATTGAGCGCCATGGCCGCCACCACCGCATCATAGAGTTCCTTAATCGCCACATCCGTACCAGAGGAGAAATGGTACACTCCATGCCCCACGCCATCACAGGCTTTGACGACATTGGCAGCCAGATCACCCACAAACACGAAATCACGCCGCGCTTTGGTGACAAAGCATTTCTTGCCCTCGCTTAAGCGCTGGAAGAAAATCGGCAGCGGGCCGCTGGTATTGCGCGGGCCAATCACATTGGCAAGGCGGAAGGAGACATAATCCAGCCCCGAAATTTTGAGGTAATCCTCCGCCGCCGTTTTGGAAATGGCATAGCTTGAATTGCCGGGGAAAAGCGGATGATCAAGCGCAATCGGCTGCTGCAGCGGTTTTACGCCATAACAGAGCGCCGTTTGGAAATAGATGAAGCGCCGCACGCCGTGGCGCTTGGCGGACTGCACCAGATTCGCCATGCCCACCACGTTGGTCAGGGCGTCATTCGCATAATCGTCCGGATCTTTGTACGCGGCGGCCGTGTGCACGATCGCGTCTGGCTGGAAGCGCGCCATGGCATCTTCCACGAGCGCATTATCGGCAATCGTACCCATCACCAGTTCAAGATTTTTCTGCGGCGGCAGATGCTCGGCCCGGCCGGTCGCAAGATTATCGATCCCCAGCACGGAATTGCCGCGCCCAAGCAAAAGCTCCGCCACGTGGGAACCAACCTGCCCGCACGCGCCCGTGACCAGTATTTTCATGCTCGCCTCCACATTTTTCAAAAGAGCCAGAACCTCTAGCGGTATCACCCCACAAAGGCAAGTATTGCCTTAAAAACATTGATTCTCAATACAAGAAGCGTTAGCTCAACCCTAGTTTTTGATTCACCGTAAATTTTTGTCATGGCTTGCCGATGTCTGCCTTACCTGCTGATCGTGTCACCAGTTTGAACCCCTATGTCCCTGACGGGCGACGTCTGCGTATTTTACTATTGTGCGACTACGACCCCACCAATGCGGGCACGGTAGTCGATAATATTGATGCGTTTCGCACATTGTCCCATCACGAGTATGTGGTGCTTTCCGGAAGGGGTAACTTGCTCTCGGGCGTAAATTTGAAAAATGTTGACGGGATATTCATCCATTATTCGCTGGTAGCCTGTTACGATTCCTACCTCGCTCCTGAAACCAGACGAAAGATTCGCACTTTTCAAGGTTATAAGGCTCTTTATATTCAGGATGAATATCGGTTTATTGATCAGACCATCGCCGCGCTCGAGTATATGCAAATTCATGCGTTGTTCAGCGTAGTTCCACCCGAAGCGCGTGACCGGATTTACACTGCTGAAAAACTGCCGGGCGTTTATAAAACCACACTGCTTACCGGATATGTGCCGGATACGCTAATCGGAATTACGACACCGCCTTATGCCGCACGGTCGATAGATGTCAGCTACCGTGCCCGCAAATTGCCTGCTTATCTGGGATCCCATACGCTGCAGAAATGGCAGATTGCCGATAAGTTTAATGCCGACGCGCGACGCTATCATCTCACCGTGGATATCTCCTGTCGCGAGGAAGATAGGATTTACGGTGTGGACTGGGTAAAATTCGTTGCCGACAGTAAAGCGGTACTTGGCACGGAAAGCGGTGCCAGTGTCTGCGATTTCACGGGCAAGATTCAGGCCAATGTCGAACGTCATATGCGTGAGCATCCGGAAGCGAGTTTTGACGAGCTGCACGCACTTTATTTTGCAAAAGAAGATGGCGACATCGTCATCAGCTGCATCTCTCCACGATGTTTTGAAGCAGCCGCACTTAAAACGCTGATGATCATGTATGAAGGCGAGTATTCTGGAGTGCTTACACCGTGGCAGCATTATGTGGCGCTCAAAAGGGATCACAGCAATATGGACGAGGTCGTGGCGGTGCTGCGCGACCCCGCGCGTGCACAGAAAATCATCGATACCGCTTATCAGGATTTAATCTTGAGCAGACGCTATAGCTACCGCGCGATGATAGATATGGTGGATGGCGTGATGGAGAAATTGATAACGGCAGGCCTCAAACCCTCGCCCTTGCTACGAAAGGCAAGCAATAAATTGCTGCCCATCGGCCTCCTAAGCCCGGTTATTTTTCGAATACAGAAGATATCGCAAGGCCTGGAGTATAAATTCCGGGCACTGAAATACCGTATGTTTAACTTGCTTTCACGTCATCCTGCCTGCAAGAAACTGGCAAAGTCGCTTTGGCTCACGCTTTACCCTTCATCCCCAAAGAATTAAAGCACTGGAAAACCTCCATCATGTCACAGGAAAAAATAGACCACGTCTTGCCGTCAGCGACATTTTCTGACCTTCTCTCGCAAGGCTGGTTTCTTATTAACCTTAAAGCGATATTTATGTCGGAACCCTGTAGCGCAGCAGAACTTTATTATCTGGCCGAGAAAAACATGCTACAGATTATCGCTCGACCCATTGGCAGCGACCCCCTGCCCCAGGCGAGGGAGCAACTCAGCACCAAAGATGTTCACATCATGATTCGTTCAGGGAAAGTGCACGTAATCCAGTGGATCAATGGCGATCCAATGGGTCTCGGCACGCATTGGCCGCTCATACCTTTCCACGAGATTTCGGTAAAAGACTCGATATTTCTACGTTACGTATTCAAGCAGAATATGCCATGGGTAACAGGAATTTTTACAACCTTACAACCTATCGCGCCTCCCGATGGCGGCTAGTCCAACTGCACCACGATCCGATCGGATATTGCTGATCTTTTACGGCGACCCAAAAGGTATATCGACGGTCATGGAAACCGTCGGCTATATGCAATCGGTCTCGCGCTTTCCTATCACGCTCATCAATCTCTTTGAGCACCGCTCTGGCCCGGGGATTTTATCTCTGAGGAAGGAAGTGAATTTTGACGAATATAGCGCCGTGGTGATTCATAACACTGTCTCTTACAACGTTGATAATCTAAGATCGCTTGATACGCTGCTTAAGACCAAACTGCATAGTTACCGCGGCGTTAAAGTCCTGATGAAGCAGGATGAGAATTATCTCTGTCAGGAACTGGCGCGCTATATCGGCGAAACCGGGTTTGACATTATCTTCACCTGCCTGCCGCCGGAAGCTGTGCCGCTGGTCTATCCGCCCGCCATTGTCGGCACGCCGCGGTTTGAGCGGATGTTGACCGGCTATATCACACCCACCCTGCGCCAACGTTCCTATGATAGCCACGCCCCGCGCCCGATTGATATCGGATATCGCGGCTCCATCCAACCACTGAATTTTGGTAGGCTGGCCTACGAAAAGCGAAAAATCGGTGAGGATGTGAAGCAGCTTCTCGTGGATGCTGGTCTCAGGCTCGATATTTCCAGCCGATGGGAAGACCGATTCGGCGGCGATGCCTGGTTTGATTTTCTGGCCAGTTGTAAAGCCACGCTCGGCGCGGAATCCGGCGCCAGCCTGTTTGATCTGAACGGTGATCTGGCGGCACGCTGCGCGGCGCTGGAAGAAAAACTTGGGCCAGAGCGCGAGGATGGAGAGTATGCCGAGGCCTATCTGGCAGGACTTGCCGATCTGGAAGATAATGTGCATTACCACCAGATTTCACCGCGGCATTTTGAGGCAGCGGCCACCGGCACGCTGCAGCTGCTCTATCCCGGCGACTATTCCGGCATTCTCAAGGCCGGGCGGCACTATTTCCCGCTGGCGCGTGATTACAGCAATCTGGCCGAGGCCGTGGCGCTGATTCAAAACGAACCAGAGCGGCGCACCATGACCAAGGCGGCCTACACCGAAATCATCCAGAATCCTGACTACTGGATTGAGAGTTTTGTTGGCCGGTTTGATGCGTTGCTGGCAGAAAGCATCGCCAGCGGCGTTCGGGCAAAACCGGTCATTAAACGCCCTTTGCAATTAAAACGAACAATAAAAATACTGCGATTCAACATCGCACAGATGATCTGGAAATTCACCCCCCTATTTTTGCAGCGGCGGCTGAAACCTCTGGCGCGGAAACTGTTCCAGATATATGATCTTACCTGAGTGTGGCCGCCACAATTGCGGCAAAGCGCTCGCCTTCATTCTGCCAGTTGATGATTTTTCTGGCGGCAAGCAGGTGTGTGCGGAACTGCGCAAGTGTCTCGGGCGCCATAGCGTTCACCACCATCTGGGCGATGGATTCGGGGCTGCCCGTATCCCCCACCATGCCTATCTGATGCTCGCCGATAATGCGGGCAATCTCTGGCAGATCTGTGGCAATGATCGGCAGGCCTGCGGCAATAAATTCAAAGAGCTTATTCGGTGTGCAGTAGTAATTATTGAGGCAGGTATTCTGGTAGGGAATTACCCCAAGATCGGCCGAGGCGGTATAAGCCAGTAACTCCTCCTGCGGCACGGCGTCAAGCATGTGGACGCGGGATTGAAGACCAAGCCTCGAGATTTCGTTACGCAGCCCGCCACGCGCCGGACCATCACCAAGAAATACCAGGTGAATGGCGGGATCAGCCACATGAACCATAGCCTGCACCAGCCCCTTCAGATTACGCTGGAAAGAAAGCCCGCCCTGATAAAGCACCACCCGCGCCTCCGGTGGCAGGGAGAGGATGTCGTGAAACCGCCTGCCGCGCTCCGGAGCTTCATCAGACACCCATTCCGCGTTATAAATCACTTCCACCCGTTTCAGCCCGTAGCGCCCCTCCATCTCCCGCGCGATGGAAGGGTTGATGGTGACCACCGCATCCGCTTTGCCGATATAGGTCTTTTCCAGCTTGTGCCACATGCGCGATTCCTGCGCTGTCCATTCCTGATCGGGGAAAAGTTCGTGGCTATCATAGAGGATTTTGCCGCCATAACGCCGTTTAGCCTCGACCGCCACCGGCAGCATGGGCAGGTCATGGGCAATAAAAAGATCGGCAGGTCTAAGCTCCTGCAGCGCCCGGCGATAAAGCCCGCGGTAAAGGCGTGAGGGATCCCTTCTTAGCATCCAATACATATAGCGCAGCGGCGCAAGCAGATAGCCAAAGAGAAGGCCGCAATGTTTTTCCAGCCATTTCCTGACAAGGAGTACAAACGGCATATCCGGTACTTCCACCCGCCGAACGAACACAGGGTCGCGAACGGGAGGATCCTCAAGCGGCATGGCATAAAGCGTCACCTCATGCCCATGCGCCAGCAGGGTTTTACATTGCAGCAGCGCGCGTCGGTCAATCTGCGTGTCATAAGTAAAAATGATGATTTTTGCCACAAACGTACTTTCTGTTATATCGCCACGCGGGCTTCGATGGGAGGTTGTTCATGCACCATCTTGCGGTAATGCGCCGCCTGATCGTGAAATTGCTGGTGCCAGGTTTCAATGGAAAGCAGTCCCCAGATCTTGCGCGAGAAACGCTCGGTCGCGGTGAAATTTGCTAAAATCGCATCCGCGTTGAAATATGGCCGGTGGCGGGCTTTCTGGGTCAGGAACATATCCCCCACCCAGTCCTTCAGTTCGCCTTCAAACCACTCTTTGAGAGGTACGGGGAAGCCCATTTTATCGCGGCGATTGAGGATTGGTTCGGGCATCATGTCAGTGAAGGTGCGTTTCAGCAGCTGTTTTATTTTGCCGCCCTCAAATTTGAAATTGGCCGGAATGGTAGCGACGAATTCGACAATGGCATGATCCAGCAGCGGCACGCGGCTTTCAATGCCATGTGCCATCGCCATCCGGTCTTCCACATGCAACAGCGCGGGCAGCAGGCATTTGAAATCAAAATGCATCATTGAATCAAGATAGGCTTCGGGGTGCACATTGCGCTCGGAATTGAAAATAGCGAGGAATCGCGCCATTACGCCATCGCGGTCGAGCTGCGACCAGTCCACCTCGTTTTGCATATCGGTGGATTTATCGATCAGCCGCATATAGCGCCGGTCAAGCGTTTCGAACAGACCCTTGGCAAAAAACTGGCGTATCAACGGCTTATATTCCTGCAGCACGGTGAGGTTGGGAATGATGGATTCCGGCGTAACGACAAAATTTCCGTTCTTATAGGTGCCGTCAATTGCAGCTTTCAGGCATTGCTCCATATAGGCCACGAGATAGCGGGCGTAACCGGCGAAAATCTCATCGCCTCCCTGACCGCCCAGCACTACTTTCACGTTGTCTGCCGCGAGTTTTGATACCATATATTGCGGGAAGGATCCGGGGCCCGCAACCGGATGATCAAGGTGATAAATGACCTTGGCAAAATGATCACGAAAATCTGCGGCGGTGATATCAATTTCATGTAGCGTGATGCCCGCATCTGCCGCGGCGATGTTTGCAAAATAGCTTTCGTCATAACCCGGGAATTCAGTAAATTTACCGTGGAACCCAAGCCGGGCGGAGGTGGGTTGCTGCGCCGCAAGCCCAGCCACCAGTGTAGAATCCATTCCCCCGGAGATATAGGCCCCCACCGGCACATCTGAGCGCGAATGCACCGCCAACGAATCGGCCATGCGCGCACGCAGGTTTTCAATAAACCACTCCTCGGAATGGTCATGATCAATATGATAATGCACATCCCAATAGCGGAAAATATGCAGCCGCCCCCTCTCAATCGTGAGGGCGTGGCCGGGCAGCAGCGTATGCACCTGCTTGAACAGGCTGCGATCGCCAATTGTATATTGAAAAGTGAGGTATTCCGAGAGAGCCGAGGGGTCGGTCTCGATGTCTTTTAATACAGGCAGCAGCGCCTTGATTTCGGAAGCGAAGTAGAACACGCCATCTTGCACCGTGTAATAAAATGGCTTGATGCCGAACCGGTCGCGCGCGGCGAAGAAGTTGCCGTCTTTCCATAAACCAAAGGCGAACATGCCGCGCAGATGGGCGAGGCAATCCTTGCCCCATTTCGCATGGGCGGCGAGGATCACTTCCGTATCTGACTGCGAGCGGAACTGCCAACCGGATTCCAGTGCACTCCTTAGCTCGGGGTAATTATACACCTCACCGTTATAGGTGATGACCGCGCCATCCGCCCCGCGCATAGGCTGGCGACCTGCATCTGTCACCTCAATAATCGCCAGACGCCGATGGGCAAAGCCCGCGCGCTGCGAGGCATCCACCCACTCCCCATTACCATCCGGCCCACGGTGAGCAATCAGCGCACTCATGGCGCCAAGCACCGAGGGCATGTTAGGCACCGACTTAGCATCCAGCGCCACCACTCCAGCAATTCCGCACATAAGGGTCACTCAACATCGTTGTCGGATATTTCTTAGCGTAATGATTGATATACGCATTACAGGATTCGCACGCCAAGGCGGGTTTTTCTAGTGATTTGATTACCTGTTGACAAGAGAAACCGCAAAAAATCGAAATGGTTAAACGGGTGAGCTTTTTTGTGAAGGACGATTCTTCCAGCCCCTTGCTGTGAAGAGGGCAGGGCTCGGGCTATGAGCGACCGTGACCGGCGACACGGTGGGCGGCCCGTATAAAGACACGGCTGGCCCTGCCGTCAACCCGCTCATCAAAATTGCCAATATCGTGGCGATTTTGCTGCTAGCTCTGCTTGCACACTGAGGCGCCAGCCTGCAGGTAGTTACGCTTCAGCCAGCCCGGGTTCTGCCTATAGCGAACCCGGGTACCCCCATGTTACCCGTCAGACTCCCGCGGCGGCACAGCCCCGGCCTGATGGCCTTCTACTGGCTGCGCCACCCGAAGCCCGCAGGGCGAAGGGTGGTCGGGGCGAGAGGATTCGAACCTC
>CANHAG010000016.1 GCA_947458525.1 Rhodospirillaceae bacterium
CGCCCTGAGGATGCGCTTTATACGGACGAGATAGGCGTCACGCTCGGCTGGCGCTATCATCCGCTTGCTTCGGTCAGGCTTTATGTGCCGGGGGGCAAGGCGAGCTATCCGTCAAGCGTATTGATGAATGCGGTGCCCGCCAAGGTCGCAGGTGTGGCGCGTATTGTCATGACCGTACCCACCCCGAAGGGCGAGATGAACCCGGCTGTGCTGGTCGCCGCGGCGATTGCCGGGGTAGATGAAATTTACCGCATTGGGGGTGCGCAGGCGATTGGGGCGCTCGCTTACGGCACCGCCAGCATCGCGCCGGTGGATAAAATCGTAGGCCCCGGTAATGCCTATGTGGCCGAGGCCAAGCGTCAGGTATTTGGCCGGGTGGGGATAGATACCATTGCCGGCCCTTCGGAGATTCTGGTCGTGGCAGATGCGAAAAACGAGCCGGGCTGGATCGCGGCGGATCTGCTCTCGCAGGCCGAGCATGACGAGGCGGCGCAGGCAATTCTCATCACCAATGACGAAAGCTTTGCCCAGGCCGTGGCGCGGGAGATTGAGCAGCTGCTGCCCATGCTGCATAAGCGCGCGATTGCCGAAGCCTCCTGGCGCGATCATGGCATGATCATCACCATAAGCGACTGGTCCGAGGCATTGCCGCTCATTGAACATATCGCGCCTGAGCATCTTGAACTGGCCATTGAACAGGCGGAGGAATTCGCGCGCCATGTGCGCGGGGCGGGGGCTATTTTTCTAGGCCGCCATACGCCCGAAGCCATGGGGGATTATATCGCCGGCCCCTCGCATGTGTTGCCCACCTCGCGCGCCGCGCGGTTTTCTTCCGGCCTGTCGGTGTTTGATTTTCTCACCCGCACCAGCATCATCGGCTGTACGCCGGAGGCCGCGCGCAAACTGGCCCCCGCCGCCGCCATCCTTGCCGATGCTGAAGGCCTGCCCGCCCATGCGCTCTCGCTCAATTTGCGCACCAGAACTGATTAACCCTGTACGCCATCACGTTACAGGAATTTATCTTCCTTATCCCCGTCACCTGCCTGAAGAATTCTTAAGGGTGAATAGTCTTTCAACTGCACTTGCTTTTCTATCTTTTTCGACAAGGGAGGGATCAAAAAATCCTAGCCGCTTACTATGCGTATCATGCCCAACGACATACACACCCGGCTTTTGGTTTGCAATATTATTAATTGAAAAACCAAGTGAATTTACCCCATCGCTTTCATGTTCTTTGCGCATGGAGAGAGGGATCATGGCACCGACAAACGCCACGATTTTATTACTACCAACCAAACGCTCTTGCAACATAGTGGCATTTTTTACCATGGCGTCTGTGCCATGGGTGATGACAAACATGCGATGATTGTCATTTTTGATGATATCAGCAAGCGCATTCATATCATCATCGGTGAATAGTTTACTATCTTTTATAAACTGATTTTCTTGCCATGCACCCCAGATATATTCATCAACCCGTTGGTGGTCGGGCAATTCACGAACGGTCTGCATGATCAAACTTTCGCTGCTTTTTAGAGTATCTACAATTTCAGGCGGCTGTTGGGGGTCGGTATAAGGGATCGCATCAATGGTACCACCTGTACGGATCAATAATATGCGTTCACTCATAACCAACCCCTTAAAGCGAATTTTGCATACAGGCGCGAATTTCTCGGTAAATTTTTAATATATCACAATTCTAAGAGTAATCATCACATACAGAAAGAGCAATCCATCTTTCTGCCGCACTGCAAAAGCTTTTTTTCTTTCCGTTTGCGGGGAATTTGCTAGGCATCCGGCTAGCCTTTATCGGAGCAGTCCATGTCATCATCATACAGTTCCCGCCATGCGCAATACCGCGATGCGATTTTAGCCGCCACCCCAACGCGTGCGCGCGGCTTTGCCGAAGCCTTCTATGCGCAATCCACAGCGGATGAGCTGGCCGGCCTGCCCCCTGAGCGCGCCGCGGAAATCGCAGAATATTGCGCTGCCCACAGCGCCACCCGCCCTAAGGACATGCCGCTGATTCATATTGCCACTGGCCGCGTGCATGAAAAACGCCGGGATGCCACGCGCACACGGCTTGTCATTGTCAATGACGATCGCCCCTTTCTGGTAGATTCTCTCACCAGCCTGATGACGCGGCTGGGGCTCACGATTTACCTCACCATTCACCCCGTGCTCAGCGTGGTGCGGAATGCGGGCGGCACACGGCAGAAGCTTGTCGCGGCAGAAAGCGGCAAGGGTAGCGTGCGCGAATCGCTGATTTATTTTGAGCTCTCCCCCCTGCCGCCGAGCCTTCAGAAAGATGCGCTTGAGGCAGACATCACACGGGTGCTTGCCAAGGTGGTGGCTGCCACGCGCGACTGGCAGGCGATGGATAAGGAGGTCGCGACACTGGCCAGAGAATATCATGCAAAGGCCAGAGGGGCTGACCGCGAAGAAACCCAGGAAGTGGCGTTATTTCTCGACTGGCTCAGAGCGCGAAATTTCGTGTTTCTGGGGGTGGGAGAATTCCGCCCCGGCGCGGGCGGCGCGCTCCGCTTGAAGCGCGACACTGCGCTTGGGCTTTTCACGCTTCCTGCGGATAATGAGGATGCGATCGAGCGTGATTCCCGCTCTGCGCTCACTTCGCGTATCAGCATCCATAAATCGTCGGACGTATCAGAAATTCACCGCTCCGTGCGCATGGATTATATCACCATCCGCCGGCTGGATGCGAAAGGCAAGCCTGCGGGCGAACTGCGTATTCTCGGGCTGTTCACCTCTACCGTTTATTACCAGAGCACCGATCTCATCCCTTTCATCCGCCGCAAGGTGGCAAGCGTCATGCACATGTCGGGGTTTGATTCGGGCGGGCATAGCGGCAAATCGCTGCGCACCATCATTGAGTTTTTACCGCGGGATGAAATTTTTGCCATGGACGCAAAAGCGCTGTTCGCCATGGCGATGGGGATTTTAGCCCTCGAACTGAAACCCCAGTTGCGGCTGTTTTCACGGCCGGATCCCTTTGGCCGTTTCGTCAGTTTCCTTGTGTACCTTCCGCGCGAGCGGCTTTCCACCTCCTTGCGCGAGCAGATAAGCAGGCTCCTCGCCAGCGCCTATCAGGGAACGCTCGCGAATTACTACACCCAGATTTCCGAATCCCCCCTGGCGCGGGTGCAGATCATCATCAACACCACGCCCGGCACTGTGCCGCGGGTGGATGTCGCCACCCTCGAACACACACTTTCCGCCCTTGTCAATGTCTGGCAGGATGCGCTGAAAGACGCGCTCATCAACGAATTTGGGGAGGCCGAGGGGGAGGCGTGCTATTTCCGCTATCACGATGCATTTCCCGCCACCTATATCAACGCCCATTCCGCGCAGTCCGCGGCGTATGACATACGCCGCATGGAAGCCTGTATGGAAGAAGGCGGACTCGCGCTCGAGCTTTTCCGCAGGCAGGGTCAGGCACCCAGCCGCGTGCATCTTAAATGCTACAGCACCCAGACAGATTCGATGCTGTCAGATATTGTGCCCATCCTTGAATCCATGGGCAGCCGCCTTGTCGATGTGACGCCCTTTGAGATCACGCCCAAAGATGCTCCTACTTTGCTGCTGCGCGATTTCCTGCTAGAAATCCCGGCGCTGGAAGCGCTCGACCTTACCCCCCACAAGGCGCGGATGGAAGCGGCGCTCACCCATGTCTGGCGCGGCAAAACCAGTAACGACCCGCTTAATGCGCTGGTGTTTTATGCTGGCCTTACCATCCGCGAGATTGAAATTTTACAATTCTATACGCGCTATCTCAAACAGATCGGGTTTTCCTACAGCCAGTCCTTCATAGCACAGGCGCTGCGCCAGCACCCGCAGTTAACGCGCGGGCTGATTGAGCTTTTCGCCGCGCGGTTTGACCCGGCGCTTTCTGCGGGGCGGGAAGGAACCATAGAAAAACTGCGCGCGGCGCTGCATGCGGGGCTCGACCGGGTGACTACTCTGGCGGATGATACGGTGATCCGCCGGCTCAAATCCCTGATTCTTGCCACGCTGCGCACCAATTATTACCAGCGCGATGCGGCGGGGAATTTCAAGCCCTATATCGCGATGAAATTCCGCTCCGGCGATATTCCAGAACTGCCCCTGCCCCATCCCTATGCCGAGATTTTCGTGACCTCCATGCGCATGGACGGCATCCATCTGCGCGGCGGACGTGTGGCACGCGGAGGCTTGCGCTGGTCAGACCGGCCGGAGGATTTCCGCACCGAAGTGCTGGGGCTGATGAAAGCGCAGATGGTGAAAAATTCGGTGATTGTGCCGCAAGGCGCTAAAGGCGGCTTCGTGCTGCGCCACCCACCGCAGGAACGTGCTGCACTGCAACAAGAAGGTGTAGCCTGCTACCGCGAATTTCTCTCCGGCCTGCTGGATGTGACCGATAATATTGCCGGCACCCGTATCGTGAAACCGAAAGACACCGTCTGTTATGACGGGGACGATCCCTACCTCGTCGTCGCGGCGGACAAGGGCACCGCCACCTTCTCCGATATCGCCAATGCGGTGGCGGCGGAGTATGGTTTCTGGCTTGGCGACGCCTTTGCCTCGGGCGGATCGGCCGGCTATGATCATAAAGCCATGGCCATTACCGCGCGCGGCGCCTGGGTTTCGGTGGAGCGGCATTTTGCCGAGATGGGGCGCAGTATGGACACGCCCTTCACCGTCATCGGCATCGGTGATATGTCGGGTGATGTATTTGGCAATGGGCTGCTCAGCTCCAAACAGATTAAACTCATCGCCGCTTTTAATCACCGCCATATTTTTCTCGACCCCAACCCGAACCCGGCTACCAGTTTCGCCGAGCGGACGCGGATGTTTGCGCTGCCACAAAGCAGCTGGGGCGATTATGACCCGAAGAAAATTTCACCCGGCGGCGGGGTGTTTGAGCGCAGCGCGAAAGCGATTCCTTTAAGCAAAGAGGTGCGCGCGGCGCTGGGGACGGAAAAAACCACCCTCTCGCCGGATCAGCTGATTCAGATCATCCTCAAAGCACCGGTGGATCTATTATGGAACGGCGGCATCGGTACCTATGTGAAAGCGATGAGCGAAACCCACGATCAGGTGGGCGACCGCAGCAATAATGCGGTGCGTATCAACGGGGCGGAGCTGCGCGCAAAAATCGTGGGCGAAGGCGGGAATCTGGGCTTCACCCAGCGCGGGCGTATTGAATATGCCCGTCAGGGCGGGCGCATCAATACGGATGCGATTGATAATTCCGGCGGGGTGGATTGCTCCGACCACGAGGTGAATATCAAGATTGCGCTCGGAGCGGCGCTGGCGTCGGGCAGGCTCTCGCTTAAACAGCGCAACGCGCTGCTGAAGGGCATGACAGACGAAGTCGCCGAGCTGGTGCTTAAAGATAACCGGCTGCAGACACAGGCGATTACGCTTGCTGAACATCAGAAAGAAGCGCTGCTGGAGCCTGCCGGGCGGGTAATGGCGGAGCTTGAGCGCGACGGGCTGCTCAACCGCGCGGTGGAATTTCTGCCGGGCGAAAAACAACTAGGCGAGATGCGCGCTACCAGCCAGAGCCTCACCCGGCCAGAATTGGCCGTGCTGCTTTCCTACGCCAAACAGGCACTCTACCGCGATCTCAAGGAATCGAAACTGCTCGATGCGCCTTATTTCACGGGCGATCTCGAGCGCTATTTCCCGGTTGTGATGCAGAAGAAATTCGCGCGTGAAATCGCCGACCACCGGCTGCGGCGCGAGATTGTTGCCACCATGGTGACTAACAGCCTCGTCAACCGCATGGGCATCAGCTTCCTGCATGAAATGCGCGAAGAAACGGGGCTTGCGGCGGCAGATATTGCGCAGGCCTATGTGCTCACGCGCGATGCGTTTTCCTTACGCGATCTCTGGGGCATGATTGAGGCGCTCGACGGCAAGGTCGCAGCAGGGGTGCAGACAGAGCTGTTCCGCGCCGTTAATCTCTTCATAGAACATGCCTGCCGCTGGTGGCTCAGGCACCTGCCGCAGCCCATGCGGATCGATCAGGTCATGGAGCGTTTTGGTAAAGGTATTGCCGAATTCGCAGCCAGCTACGAACCCATGATGACCCGTACGCTGAAAACCGCCTATGATCAGACCATCACCAACCTCACCGGTTCTGGGATTCCAGCGGCTCTCGCCCGGCGCGTGGCGGCGCTTGAGATTCTCGCCTCCGCATGCGACGTGGTAGAGGCCGCGCGGCAAAGTGGTCTGCCGGTGCGTCAGGTGGGCCCGCTTTATTTCGAGCTTGGTGCACGGCTCAAGCTTGGCTGGCTGCGTGACATCGCGCGCCAGCTGGCGGCGGAATCACACTGGGAACGCCGCGCCATTACCGGGCTTGTGACCGAGCTTTATCAGGCGCAGCAGGAGATCACCCAGCATTTATTGCGCCGCAGCAAATCCCGCAGCAAATTTGATCCTGCGGCCATTGCCGAAAGCTGGGCAGAGGAAGAAAACGATTCGCTGCAGCGTTATCTGGCGGTTATTGAAGACCTCAAAGCCCAGACGCGGATTGACCACGCCATGCTCATCGTTGCTCTGCGCCAGGTGCAGTGGATGGTAGATCAGTAGCGAGTGCCTATCTTGTGAATACACACGCTAACGTGATGGCTGGGTGGGATGGGGGTTGGGCGTATAGCGCGCGGTATGCTTGCCGAGCCCTCCCGGATAAATCTCTGGGGGCGTATAGGTTCTGACGACTTCCGCAAGCGCTACATTCGTAAGCGCCCCGGCATTAAAGGGCAGAAAATGAAATGGCACCCCTTGAAGGCTGCGCTTCAAAATGCGCTCGATTCCCTCTTTGGGCGAGGTATGGAGTGTGGGGCGTGATACCGGATGGTTGGGGCGGGAGATTTCTGCCGGGTTCATCTCCATCACAAACACCTGTTTCACCTTATTATCACCCAGCGCCTCCAGGGCGGTCATCAGGGCGTTAACCTCCGCATTCGGCATGGAGTTATCCAGCGCGCCCTGCACCTCCAGCCCGAAGTGAAACGTGCCATTCTCAAGCTCGATCACCGCGCAACGCACGGTGCCAAGCTGTTCCAGAAACGTTTCCTGCCAGCCCTGCTCTTGGGCGGGATCGATAGCGTTGCCGCGCAGGCGGCTGGCCATGGTGGCCAGAATTTTCTCCACCATCACCTTGTTCACGGATTCAAGATCAATACTGCCATCCGCCGCGCGCGCCACATCAAGCGCCGGTATGGAGGAAACACGGTTTGCAGCATTCTTCGTCGCCTGAGTGATGACAGCCAGATAGTTTTTTACCTCGTCCGCAGATTTTTCAGGGATTTCTACCAAGTCCTTACGCCCCATTGCCAGGGCGAGTTGTGCAAACAGGAGATTAGCATCAGGGGTGGGGGGTTCATCAGTTCCACGGAGCTTTTGCAATTTATTATACCCCTCTTCGGTCAGCGCAATAGCTGGGGGAGTGGGCGGCGGCGTGTTTTTTATATGTTCCAGCGCCGCTTCAAGCCCTTTTACTTGTAGTGCTGCGGTCGTTTCTGCTGCCGTTAGCGCACGATCTTTATTCAAGTGATCAAACGGCACCCGCCAGATCTGTGTTTTCGGGTCTATCTCCCCGATGTGACTCGCTTCTTCCTTTTCCACAATCTCATAAGGAAAAGTCGTGTGAGACGAATGATCCTTTATAGTTTCACGCGGTACCGGATAGGTATAAAACTTCGCATCTGATTTGGTGGAATAGGCAAACATATCAATGCATTTTCCACAAGGGCATATTATGGAAGATGCGTTCTCGCTCAGCGCCTCTTCGCTACTGCCCCCGCCCATCACATGCACTTCCAGAGGCGAAGGCTTGGAGAATTCCCCATTCCCGCTACGGCGTAAAGAGTGGCTCAGCGCATGGGTGGCGGCGTTCATCATGTTCAGTTCGGCACAGTCTTTGAAATAAGGGTGCTGGCGCTTGGTGTTCATGCCAATAAAAAGTCGGGTTTTTCCCGTTTCAGGATCCTTAAAAACACCGATCGCCGCCGCCTTGATGCCCTTGTCACCTTCCGAGCGCGCGCGGTAATAATCAAGAATATTCATGAAAATAGCAGCTTTTTCCTTCTCCGAAATTATATCAAACCAGTCTGGGCGGGGTTTTTCTCTGCTATGTTTCTGAACGAAGCTTTTTCCTTCCTCACTCACTACCACTTCCGCTGCTTCTGGACTGATTTCATGCCCCCTGAGCGCGAGAGAAAAGCACGTTATTTCATTCTCACATTTGAGAACAAGCTCCGACCCATTATGGTCATGCTGGCGCGTTATTTTCATGCTGCGATGTTAACATAACCGGCGCACACCTCCTAGACGGTGCGGAAAATCTTCACCCAACCGTCATAAATCTTTGATGACGGCGTATCTTTTTGTTATATATAGGATTATTTATGAAAAAAGCACAGAGAGGCTCACCGCACCCGTTTTATCTCCGCCCCGCAGGCGGCGAGCTTTTCTTCGAGCCGCTCATAGCCCCGGTCGAGATGGTAAATGCGGCTGATGGTGGTTTCGCCCTCTGCCCCAAGCGCAGCAATCACGAGCGAGACCGAGGCACGTAAATCCGTCGCCATGACGGGCGCGCCTTTCAGTGGCGTGCGCCCATGCACGGTGGCGGTGTGTCCGGAAACCGAAATCCGCGCCCCCATGCGGGTGAGTTCGGGCACATGCATGAAGCGGTTTTCGAAAATCGTTTCGCTGATGGCGGAATCGCCCTCGGCCTGCGTCAGAATGGTCATGAGCTGCGCCTGCATGTCGGTGGGAAAGCCGGGGTAAGGCTCGGTGATGATATCCCGCGGCGTTAGCGCTCCTGCACGTCGTGTCACGCGCAATATTCCCTCCTCCTCCACCATCTTCACGCCAATATGATCCATGGCCTCTATCACTGCGCCAAGCGTATCGGGGCGTGCGCCCTCAAGCTCTATCTCGCCGCCGGTCATGGCGAGTGCCGCCAGATAACTGCCGGTTTCGATCCGGTCGGCAATGACCCGGTGCTGCGCCCCGGCAAGAGAGGTCACACCGTGGATGATGAGCGTGTCAGTGCCAGCACCCTCAATCCGCGCGCCCATGGCAGTAAGCAGGGCGGTTAGGTCGCCAATCTCCGGCTCGCGCGCGGCATTCCTGATACAGGTTGTGCCGCTGGCAAGGCAGGCCGCCATGAGCGCGTTTTCCGTCGCCCCGACCGAGACTTTTTCAAAATGAATGTCTCCGCCTTTCAGCCCGCCTGCGGGCGCTTCGGCCAGTACATAGCCCTCTTCCAGCGTGATGCGGGCGCCGAGCGCCTCCATCGCCATCAGATGCAGATCGATTGGCCGCGTACCAATCGCACAGCCGCCGGGGAGTGAAACTTTTGCCCTGCCCTCGCGTGCGAGCAGCGGCCCCAGCACCAGTACCGAGGCGCGCATGGTGCGTACCAGATCATAAGGCGCGGTGATGCTGGCAATATGCGTGGCCTCAAGCGTCAGGCGGCGCGAATAATGCGGTGCGCTGCCCAGTGGCGGGGGGTTGTCCTGCAGTGAAAGCGCCGCCCCATGCTGCATGAGCAGCTTGGCCATGGTGGTGATATCGGCAAGGTAAGGCACGTTATCGAGGGTCACTTTTTCGCGCGTCAGCAGCGCCGCGCACATGAGGGGAAGTGCGGCGTTTTTCGCCCCGCCAATGACGATGCGACCATGAAGCGGCCTGCCGCCGATGATGTGGAGTTTGTCCATATCAGGAAGTAGCTCTAGCCACTTATTTTCTCCACCTTCGGCAGGGTCACGCCGGTTTGCCCCTGATATTTACCCTTGCGGTCGCCGTAGGAAGTTTCGCACAGCGAGGCGCCTTTGAGGAACAGAAACTGGCAGGCGCCTTCATTGGCATAGATTTTTGCAGGCAGCGGCGTGGTATTGGAAAATTCGAGCGTCACATGCCCTTCCCATTCCGGCTCAAGCGGCGTGACATTGACGATGATACCGCAGCGCGCATAGGTCGATTTTCCCACACAGATGACGAGCGTATCGCGCGGGATGCGGAAATATTCCACCGTGCGCGCCAGCACGAAGGAGTTGGGCGGGATAATGCAGACATCCGTCTTGCGATCCACGAAGCTTTTGTTCGAGAAATCTTTGGGGTCAACAATCGCCGATTCGATATTGGTGAAAATCTTGAATTCGTCCGCCACCCGCGCGTCATAGCCGTAGGAGGAAAGGCCATAGGAAATCACGCCCTCGCGCTGCAGATGCTCGACAAACGGCGTAATCATGCCGTGTTTTTGCGCCTGCTCGCGGATCCAGTGGTCGGGTTGAATGGCCATGCGGGCAGTTGTAGCGTGCTTTCCATCATTTGCAATGGCTGTATGGAGCCATGGCGCCTAATACCGATACCAGTCTTTCTTGAAGGGGCCGGCGGCGGGAACGCCAAGATAGCTGGCCTGAGCCTGCGTAAGCTGTGTCAGGGTTGCGCCGATTTTTTTGAGGTGCAGGGCGGCCACTTTTTCATCCAGATGTTTGGGCAGTACATAGACCTGATTTTTGTAGCTCTTTGCGTTCGTCCAGAGCTCGATCTGCGCCAGCACCTGATTGGTGAAGGAGAAAGACATAATAAAGCTCGGGTGGCCATTGGCGCAGCCGAGATTGACAAGGCGACCCTTGGCCAGCAGGATGATGCGCTTGCCGTCGGGGAACTGGATTTCATCCACCTGCGGCTTGACCTCGCTCCATTTCATATTGCGTAAGGAATCCACCTGAATTTCGGTGTCGAAATGGCCGATATTGCACACAATGGCGCGGTCTTTCATCGCCCGCATATGTTCGAG
>CANHAG010000017.1 GCA_947458525.1 Rhodospirillaceae bacterium
CTGATCTACCCTTCACAATCGTTCACTTTAATCGTTATCCCGCCACTCCAACTCCCCCCCCCGCTGGCGGGGGGTGGAATCTGCGCCAGCAGATTCCGGGGGGTGGGTACAGAGTGCCCACTTCACGCCACCCCCTCGAATCCGTCAGAGATGGATTCTGTCCCCCGCCGTGCTGGGGACGGGAGTGTTAGCGAATCACGAATTATGAATTACGAACTATCCCGTTTCTCCCGCAATTTCGCCCAGTACTCGAGCCGTTTCAAAATCTCGCGCTCAAAACCGCGTTCGACGGGCGTATAGAATTGCTCCCGCGCCATACCATCCGGGAAATAATTCTGGCCGCTGAACCCTTCCGCCGTGTTGTGGTCATAGGCATAGCCCGCACCATAGCCCAGCGCTTTCATCAGCTTGGTTGGTGCATTCAGAATATGCGCGGGCGGCATGAGGGAGCCATGTTCCATGGCTGCTCGCTGCGCCGCACCAAACGCGCGATATTGCGCGTTGGATTTGGGGGCAGTGGCAAGGTAAATCACGGCCTGGGCAATCGCCAGCTCGCCCTCGGGCGAGCCTAAGCGCTCATAGGCGGCCGTGGCATCCAGCGCCTGGGTGAGTGCCTGCGGGTCGGCCATGCCGATATCTTCCGAGGCAAAGCGAATGAGGCGGCGGGCGATATAAAGCGGATCCTCCCCGCCATTCAGCATGCGGCAGAACCAGTAAAGCGCCGCATCCACGTCTGACCCGCGCAGGGATTTATGCAGCGCCGAGATAAGGTTGTAATGCGACTCCTGCGCCTTGTCATAGACTGGCGGGCGGCGTTGCAGCAGCGCCGCAAGCGCGGCAACATCGAGGAGCCCTTCTTCTCTTATCCCCCCCGCTTGTGCTTCTTGTCTTATCCCCCCCGCAAGCGGGGGGGACGTAAGGGGGGGAACATAACCCGTCACGCCAACGCCAGCTGCAATGTTCCCCCCTTCCACCTTCGCTGAAGCTACGGCTGACAGGCCTGCTCCCCCCGCCTGCAGGGGGAGGGGTTTTTGGGTTCCCCCCGCCTGCTCTCCCCGTTTACGGGGGGAGTGCGTTTTTTCTGACTTCTGATTTCTGCCCCCCGAATCCCAGACCGCCTCAACCATGGTGAGGAGATAGCGCCCATCGCCATCGGCCATGGCGATCAGCGCCTCGCGCGCCTCGGGCGTGAGGGGGAGGTGATAAGCCGCCTCACTTACGCGCGCCGCTTCTCCCTCCCCCTTGAGGGGGGAGGGCTGGGGTGGGGGTGTTTTCCCATGCATCACCCCCACCCGCTCACTAACGTTCGCGACCTCCCCCCTCAAGGGGGAGGTAAGGGTTACGGGCTCCGGACTCTGATCACTGGTAGCTAAATACTCCTCCGCCCGGGTGAGCAGTGCCGCAAGCGCCACGGGCGCAAGCCGGTTCAGAACCAGCACGCGGCAGCGCGAAAGCAAAGCGGAATTAAGCTCGAACGAGGGATTCTCGGTCGTCGCCCCAATGAGCGTAATCGTGCCGTCTTCAATCACTGGCAGCAGCACATCCTGCTGGGCGCGGTTGAAACGGTGCACCTCGTCGATAAAGAGCGCGGTACGCTGGCCAGTCTGTTGCCGCGCGGCGGCGAGTTCAAAATGTTTCTTGAGGTCAGCAACGCCCGAAGCCACGGCCGAAACCTGCTCGAACGCATAGCCTGCTTCCACCGCGAGCAACCGCGCAATGGTGGTTTTCCCGCAGCCCGGCGGCCCCCAGAGAATCACCGATTGCAGATGGCGCGCGGCCACCATACGGCTTAAAATTCCCGCCTCACCGGTCAAATGTTCCTGACCGATAACCTCGCGAAGATGCTTTGGCCGCAACTGCTCCGGCAATGGCGGCGGGGCAGATGCGGTGGAGGCAAATAACGAATCCTGCGGCGCTGTTTTTTTGCGGGGGGTCATGGGGTGAGCTTAGGCGAATTTATCGCCCGGGCGAAGCAAAAAAGCCGCCCCCGGGTGGGAGCGGCTTTCAACTTTGTTGTTGTTAACTTACCTGGAGCGTGACCGTCACCCACGGTTGATTCCGGGAACTCCCGCAGTAGGAGCGGCGGAAGATTCCAGAATTGGCCGGGATGACGTGTTTATGCGGCGGCTTCTTCGGTGGCTGCCTCAGCTTTTGGTCCCGAGTCCTGCCCGCGGGCGGATTCGTCGCGGTCAAGAAATTCGATCATGGCGAGCGGTGCGGCGTCCCCATAACGGAAGCCGGCTTTCAGCACGCGAGTATAGCCGCCCTTACGATCCTTATAGCGCGCGGCCAGTACTTTAATCACCTTATCGGCCATTTTTTCGTCGCGCAGACGCGCAATCAGCAACCGGCGGGCGGCGAGATCGCCGCGCTTGCCCAGCGTCACCAGTTTTTCCACCACCGGGCGCAGATCCTTCGCCTTGGGCAGGGTGGTGAAAATCTGCTCGTGCTTGATGAGCGCGCAGGCCATATTCGCGAACATCGCCTTGCGGTGCGCGCTGGTGCGGTTCAGTTTACGTCCGCCAGTTTGGTGTCTCATACGTCTCTCCAGCTTTGAGCCTGAAGCCCCGAGCCACGAGCTAAAACCTCATGGCTCAAGGCTCTAGGCTATTAATACGGTTCCTCAAATTTACGCGCCAGCTCCTCGATATTCTCGGGCGGCCAGCCGGTGACTTCCATGCCGAAGCGCAGTCCCATCGTGCCCAGCACTTCCTTGATTTCGTTCAGCGATTTGCGGCCGAAATTCGGTGTTTTGAGCATTTCGCTTTCGGATTTCTGTACCAGATCGCCAATATAAACGATATTGTCATTCTTGAGGCAGTTGGCCGAACGTACCGAGAGTTCCAGCTCATCCACCTTCTTGAGCAGATAGGGCGAGAATTTGAGATCTTCCTCCGCCGATTTTTCTTTCACTTCCGGCAGGTCTTCGAAATTAACGAAGAGCTGGAGCTGATCTTGCAGAATGCGCGCGGCGAGTGCCACCGCATCATCCGGTGCGATCGAGCCATCCGTCTCCACTTCGAGCGTCAGCTTGTCATAGTCGGTGCGGTTACCCACGCGCGCATTCTCCACGCGGTAGGCCACTTTCTCGACCGGCGAAAAGAGCGCATCCACCGGAATCAGGCCGATGGGCGCATCGCTCGGGCGGTTCTGCGCAGCAGGCACATACCCTTTGCCCACTTCCGCAATCATTTCCATATGGATGCTCGCACCCTTATCAAGCGTGCAGATGACGAGGTCTTTGTTCAGAATCTCAATATCCCCATCGGCCTGAATCATATCGGCGGTGACTTCCCCCGCTTCGGAGGCTTTGAGGGTCAGCCGCTTGCGGTCTGCACTATGGGCTCTGAGTTTCAGGTCTTTGATGTTGAGGATGATATTCACCACATCCTCACGCACGCCGGGGATGGAGGAAAATTCATGCAGCACACCCTCGATCTTCACCGAGGTCACGGCCGCACCTTGCAGCGAGCCAAGTAAAATACGGCGCAGCGCCACACCGAGCGTCATGCCAAAGCCGCGTTCGAGTGGCTCGGCCACCACGGTCGCTTTGCGGTTATCGCCCGCCACCGGCTTGATATCGAGTTTCGACGGCTTGATCAGGTCTTTCCAGTTTTTATTGAGTAGTGCGCTCATAATTGCGATGATCCGATGATCCGATGATCCGATGATCGACGTTCGATCTTCCGACTAATCCGACCCCCGAACTCCCCTTCCCTAAAAATGTTAAACTAAATCCACTCATTTTTTCTGCGGTGTTGAAAACGGATCCTCCGCTCATCAATCACCTACACCCTGCGCCGCTTCGGTGCGCGGCAACCATTATGCGGTACGGGCGTAATATCCTTAATCGAGGTCACGTTGAACCCCACCGCCGTCAGCGCGCGCAGCGCCGATTCACGGCCAGCACCCGGCCCTTTCACCAGCACTTCCACCGTACGCATGCCGTGTTCCTGTGCTTTGCGCCCGGCCACTTCGGCCGCCACCTGCGCAGCATAAGGGGTCGATTTGCGCGAGCCCTTAAACCCGTTCGCCCCCGAAGACGACCATGCCACCGTATTACCGAACGGATCGGTAATGGTGATGATCGTGTTGTTAAACGTGGCATTCACATGCGCAACGCCGACCGGCACGTTTTTCTTATCTTTCTTTTTCGCCGTGGGCGCGGCGCCAGATTTGGTTTCTTCTTTGGCCATAAACTCTCCGTTATTCGTCATTCGTCATTCGTTATTCGATAATTCGAATCATCGAATCACGAATCATCGAATTACGATCTATTTCGTTACCATTTTCTTACCCGCAATCGGGATCGCCTTACCCTTGCGGGTGCGGGCATTGGTGTGGGTACGCTGACCGCGCACCGGCAATTTCTTGCGGTGGCGCAGGCCACGGTAGCACCCCAGATCCATCAGGCGCTTGATGTTCATGCTGACTTCGCGGCGCAGGTCCCCTTCGACCGTATAATCCGCATCAATCGCCTCACGCAGCTTGATGACTTCCTGCTCGGTGAGCGTGCTCACGCGGCGGTTCTTATCAATGTTGGTCTTGGCGAGAATTTCGTTCGACTTGGCGCGGCCGATGCCATGAATATAAGTCAGGGCAATCTCAACGCGCTTCGCAGAAGGAATATTCACGCCGGCAATACGCGCCATGCTACACTCCCTTTGTTTCATTGCTTCCGGCTCGGTTTCCTAACCTCGCCATGAAGCGTGCTCAAGGCTGACTCAGGCTACTGCCTTCGTATGACCTTATTGGTTACTGCGACCGGGCGTGAAGCAGTTCTACGCCCGTGCGCAAAGTATAAGTTTAGTCGCATCTAAGTTTTAGTCGTCATCGTATGTTCACCTACACCCGTCATTGCGAGGGCTTTAGCCCGAAGCAATCCAGCTAAAATTAAAAAAATTTTTGCTGGATTGCTTCGCTGTGCTCGCAATGACGAGTTGTGCGGCCGGTGGCAATACAATATAAGTTGCTGAATTTTATTGGATAAATCCGCTATCGCTCAGCGCCTTCCCTTGCGGGACGCGGAATATACAAGCCAAAACGCGGCTGTCAATAGGAAACATGTTCGTGATTCGCCATTCGTGATTCGTAGCCCGTGACTCGTTGTTCGCAACTTGTGGCTCGGGGTTCGTCATTCTTCATCTCTCCTGCGTTTATGCGGGAGAGGGTTGCGAAGTCTTAGGCGCTAAGCGCCTTAGACGGCGCTGGGTGAGGGTGATGGCGACGCGGGAGAGGTATAAAATTGTGGCAACGAATAGTAAAATTAACTACAACGATTTTTAAGTACTACTATCCCACCATAATTCTTACTCTATTATTTGGAGGTTACATGGCTGAAAAGGAACAAAACAAGAAGGGATTCTGGAAAAGCCTTTTTTCAAAAGAAGAAGCCATCCAAGAAGCGGAATCTTACGGCGATCTGACTTTCTTTAAAAAAACCAAGAATGTTCTGATTACTTTTATTGTAGCCGTGTCTGTTTTGAGTATTGGTCTTGCTATGTATGGCAATATAGAAAATTTTAGATTCGAGGATGTTATCATTGACGTGGTCGCTTACCTGGTTCTCCTGCCATTTGTTTATTTTAATCATCGTTGGGCGATGGTTTTAGTTTGCTTGCTGTATGGCGCGGGTAAGTTTATTATGATTGCGCTAGGGTTGGGAACGCCAATCTCACACCTTATTTTCCTCATGATTGCCGTTAGCTTAACTTATAAATCTTTTTTGGTTGCCTCCTATCTCAAAAAGCAAAAATTAAAAGGTTGCAAAAGCTGTGCATTCCAAGAAACCGAGTCTTGTAAAGCCTCAAGAAACTCCAACAAGCGGTTTGAATTTTCTCAGCACTGGCGAACCATACTTAAGCTGCGCGCTGCGCGCAATTATCTGCGGAAGGACGCGCGCATCAATATCCGGCTTTCAAGTGCCGACGTCGATATGCTCAAGCGCCGGGCTGCGGTCGAGGGCATCCCCTACCAGACCCTGATTGCCAGCGTGCTACATAAATATGTAAGCGGAACCCTGTCGTAAGCACGCCCCCACTACGCCGCCGCTTTTTTGCCGATGAGCTTCTGCAGAGCCGTGGTGACCTCGGCAATGGGTGCCATGCCGTTCACGCCATGGAGCGAGCCGCGCGCGCGGTAATAGGGCAGCAGAGGTGCAGTCATCGCGTGGTATTGCTCAAGGCGTTTGGCGACCGTTTCGGCCTTATCATCCGCCCGGCGGGTAAAGGCACCCACCGCCCCGCAGCTATCGCAGGTATCTTTCACCTTGGGCGGTTTGAAACTGTCATGAAACCCCGCGCCGCATTTGCCGCAACTGAAGCGGCCGGAGATGCGCGCGACCATTTCGGCATCATTCACCTCAAGCTCGATCACATGGTCGATTTTTTTGCCCTCGGCCGCGAGCATCGCATCGAGCGCCTCGGCCTGGGCGGTGGTGCGCGGAAACCCATCCAGGATAAATCCGTTCGGGCAGTTTTTATCGCTGATCGCTTCGCGGATGATGCCAATCATAATATCGTCAGACACCAGCCCGCCCGACTCCATCACCGCTTTGGCTTTCTTGCCAAGCTCAGAGCCCGAGGCCACGGCCGCGCGCAGCATGTCGCCGGTTGCGAGTTTGGTGAGCCCATACTGATCGCGCAGAAAATCCGACTGAGTGCCTTTGCCAGCGCCCGGCGGGCCAAGTAGAATGATGTTCATAAGTTCCTCGTGACTCGTGACTCGTGACTCGTGGCTCGTGGCTCGTGGCTCGTGGATCGTGGCTCAAATCACTCACTATCTTTTCCCCAGCCGCGCTTTTTTAATCAGCGCCTCATATTGATGGGCGAACAGATGCGACTGCACCTGCGTCACAAAATCAATAATCACATTCACCACAATGAGCAGCGAGGTGCCGCCCAGATAAAACGGCACGGCATATTTGGCGATGAGAATTTCCGGAATCGTGCAGACCAGGGCAATATAGGCGGCTCCCACCACGGTCAGCCGCGTCATCACATGGTCAAGGTAATCTGCCGTGTTCTTGCCGGGACGAATGCCGGCAATAAATCCGCCATTCTTTTTCAGATTCTCCGCTGTCTCCACCGGGTTGAATACGACCGAGGTATAAAAGAAGCAGAAAAACACGATGATCGCGATGTAGAGCACGATGTAAAGCGGCTGGCCATGGGCGAGATAGCTCGTCACCACCCGCAGCCATTCAGGCCCAGCGCCGGAATTAAACCCGGCGATGGTGAGCGGAAACAGCAAAATGGAGGAGGCAAAAATCGGCGGGATAACCCCTGCGGCATTGAGCTTCATCGGCAGGTGCGTGGCCTCGCCCTGCATGATTTTATTGCCCACCTGACGCTTGGGATATTGCACAAGCAGGCGACGCTGCGCCCGTTCCATAAACACAATAAAGGCAACAAGCGCCAGCGCGATCACCACAATCATGAGAATGACAGAGGTGGACATGACGCCCTTGCGCCCCAGTTCAAACATGCTGGCAAGCGCGGCGGGCAGGTTGGCAATGATGCCCGCGAAAATAATAAGCGAGATACCCTGGCCAATGCCGCGCTGGGTAATCTGCTCGCCCAGCCACATCAGAAACATGGTGCCGCCCGTCAGCGTCACCACCGTGGTGAAATGGAAAAACGCGCCCGGGTGAATCACCGCCGAGGCGCCGTTCTGCATCTGCATGCCCTCAAGCCCAACCGCAATACCGTAGGCCTGAAGCGCGGCCAGCACCACCGTGCCATAGCGCGTATACTGGTTGATTTTGCGCCGGCCGGACTCGCCTTCTTTCTTGAGCGCGGCGAGTGAGGGCACCGCCACCGTCATGAGCTGCATGATGATCGAGGCCGAAATATAGGGCATGACGGCCAGCGCAAAAATCGTCATCCGGCTGAGAGCGCCGCCTGAGAACATGTTGAAGACCCCCAGCACCCCGCCTTGATGCTGCGCGAAAATCTGCGCCAGAATCTGCGGATCAATACCGGGGATGGGAATATACGTGCCAAGCCGGTACACAATGAGCGCGCCCAGCACAAACAGCAGCCGGCGTTTAAGCTCGGTCGCTTTGGCGAGCATTCCGAAATTCAGTCCCTTCGCGAGGCGTTCAGCAGCGGAAACCATAATGTCCTATATGTGGTGCGTGATGCGTGGCGCGTGATGCGGCCACCCTCACCTTGTGATAAAACCGAACGGGCGTTCTAGAAGATACCCCTGGCTTTGTCCAACCGAAAATCCATGGAATTTTAGGCAATCTCCATCCTGCCAATTCGCCTTGTGCAAACCTTCGATTTCAACTAAAATTGAATGGTAATCAATTGCTATATCTGCCGTGGAAATTCCTGCGTGGAGATTCCTGCCATGACCACCCGCCAGCCAGCCATCACCCCGCCCGATAAATCCATCCATTCCAATGGCTTGTCTATGATAAGGCAAGCCATGAACCCCGTGTCATCCCCGCCCTCTCACATGCCATCCGCGCACGCAGGGCGGGTTCACCTCTCCCATCGGGAGAGGTCGTCACGCCGAAGCGCAAGCGTAGGCGGACGGGTGAGGGCTTCCCTCACCGACCCAAGCCCTCACCCAGCATCCGCTTTGAGTATGCTGACCGCTACCGAGGGGAGAGGTAACGCGGCTGGCTTCTCCCTGATCGAGCTCGCCATTGTCCTCGTCATCCTCGGCCTGCTGGTGGGCGGAATTCTATCCGGGCAGGCGATGATACGGGCAAGTGAAGTGCGCTCTGTCATAAGCGAAAAAGAGAAATACGAAACCGCCATCAACTATTTCAAGGAGAAATATGATTCACTCCCCGGCGATATGCCCGATGCTACCGCTTTCTGGGGCAGTGCCGGCGGCACAGGTAGCGATGCCACCTGTTTCATGAATCAGACGGCAACCTCCCCCGCGACCTGCAATGGCAATGGTAATGGCCAAACAGGTAATAGCGCATTTGGTTATGATGAACGGTTTGCTTCTTGGAAACACCTTGCCAATGCCGGACTGATTGAGGGTAATTACAGCGGAAAAACTGGCGGCACGCAGGGAAGCTATGTTCAGCAAGTGGGTACTAACGTACCACGCGCGACCATTAGGAATGGTTTTTTTGACTTTTGGTACGAAGATGGAAACGGCGCAAGCGGTACCTTCGCGGCGTCAAAATGGAATCGGCATGTATTGACATTATACGGCGACAATTCCAGCTACAGTGCCCTGAAGCCAGAAGAGGCTTGGAAGATTGACACCAAAATTGATGATAGCAGCCCGGTCTATGGCAACGTAATGAGCACCAAGAAAACCAGTACAGTTGGCACGGACTGCACTACTTCAGACGCCGCCAGCGCCGCTTACGCGGTCACAGATAGTCGCATGCTCTGTCTGCTGCAGTTTGCGCTTTCGTTTTAGCGTCCCGCCTCAGGCTTTTTTCCACTTGGCCTGTTTGCCCTTGCTGCGTATTTTCCACAGTCATATGTATTGACAATTCTATTTTTTACTTGCTGATCCCCTCACCCGGCCAGCCACTTCCATGGAAGCGGGTGGCCGACCTCTCCCGCAGACGGGAGAGGTGAAAGCGGATCCGCTGGCGCTATACGTCCCCTCTCCCGTTCACGGGAGAGGGTTAGGGTGAGGGGATAATAGCAGTGAGGGGATATAGCGGTGAGGCAATACGATCCGACTTACGCTTTTTTCCACTTGGCCTGTTTGCCTTTGGGGTAGACAGGCTTGGTTTTCACCTTCACGCTGCCGCCGTTTTTTTCGACCGCCGCAATGGCAGTTTTCGACGCGCGCTCAATATCAAAACTGAGTTTCGCCTTCAGCTCGCCCTTGGTCAAGAGCTTCACACCTTCCGCGGTTTTTGGCACAATGCCTTTTTCCTTAAGCAGCGCCGTCGTTACGGTCTCGCCAGCTTTGAGCGTGCCATTATCAACAAGCAATTGCATGTCGCGCAGCGTCACCACATCAAACTCGGTGCGGGTATAATTATCAAACCCGCGCTTGGGCAGGCGGCGGTGAATGGGCATCTGCCCACCTTCAAACCCTTTAATCGCCACACCCGAACGCGAGGTTTGACCCTTGTAACCACGGCCGCAGGTCTTGCCCTTGCCCGAGCCAATGCCCCGCCCTACACGCATGCGCGATTTACGCGCCCCGGGATTATCCTGCAATTGATTCAGTTCCATCTCACTCTCCCAATTTTAGCGTTGGGGACACAATAAATTCATTGTGTCCCCAATGCAATCCATAGCGCTAGGCGCTTTTTTTCTCATCCACCACGCGCACCAGATGCTGCACCTTGCGGATCATGCCGCGCACGGCGGGCGTATCCTCAAGCGTGCTGGTACGGCGAAGCTTATTCAGCCCCAGACCTTTGAGCGTATCTTCCTGATCTTTCGTGCGGCCAATCGGGCTGCCGAACTGTTCGACCGTGACGGTTTGTTTTTTTGTTGCCATAACGTGCTAGTGACTAGAGTCGAGAGTCGGGAGTCGAGTGGGACAGCGCCACCCTCTCTATCGCATCTAAACTTTCGTCCACTCTCCCTATTGTTTTTTAACACTCTAGCCGGGAACAGATCGTCTGGTTTTATACTCGACTCTCGACTCTCGACTCTGAATCACTCCTCAACTATTCTGCATCCATATGTTCAGCGGCGGCTTTCGCACCCGTCTCGCGGCGCTCTACAATCTCGCCCACTTTTAACGAACGGCGGGCAGCGACCAG
>CANHAG010000018.1 GCA_947458525.1 Rhodospirillaceae bacterium
AGCGTCACCACATCAAACTCGGTGCGGGTATAATTATCAAACCCGCGCTTGGGCAGGCGGCGGTGAATGGGCATCTGCCCACCTTCAAACCCTTTAATCGCCACACCCGAACGCGAGGTCTGTCCCTTATAGCCACGGCCGCAGGTCTTGCCCTTGCCCGAGCCAATACCACGCCCTACGCGCATGCGCGATTTACGCGCCCCGGGATTATCCTGCAATTGATTCAGTTCCATCTCACTCTCCCAATTTTAGCGTTGGGGACACAATGAATTCATTGTGTCCCCAATGTAATCCATAGCGCTAGGCGCTTTTTTTCTCATCCACCACGCGCACCAGATGCTGCACCTTGCGGATCATGCCGCGCACAGCGGGCGTATCCTCAAGCGTGCTGGTACGGTGGCGCTTATTCAGCCCCAGACCTTTGAGCGTATCTTCCTGATCTTTCGTGCGGCCAATCGGGCTGCCGAACTGTTCGACCGTGACGGTTTTTTTCTTCGCAACCATGGCTTATTCTCCTACTATTCCGCATCCAGATGTTCAGCGGCCGCTTTCGCACCCGTCTCGCGGCGCTCTACAATCTCGCCCACTTTTAGCGAACGGCGGGCAGCGACCAGGCGCGGCGAAGTCATGTTTTTCAGCGCCGAAAACGTAGCTTTCACCATGTTATGCGGGTTGCTGGTGCCAGTGGATTTAGCGACCACATCATGCACGCCGAGCGCTTCAAAAATCGCCCGCATCGAGCCGCCGGCGATAATTCCCGTACCCGCAGGTGCGGCGCGCAGGGTCACTTTCCCCGCGCCGAACCGGCCACGCACATCATGGTGCAGCGTGCGCGCATCGCGCAGCGGCACACGGATCATGGATTTCTTCGCTGCGTCCGTTGCTTTGCGCACCGCGTCCTGCACTTCTTTGGCCTTGCCGGTGCCATAGCCCGCTTTGCCCTTGCCATCCCCCACCACTACGAGTGCGGCAAACCCGAAACGGCGTCCGCCTTTCACCACTTTGGTCACACGGTTAATGGATACGAGCCGGTCAATCAGCCCGCCGCCTTCTTCGCGGCCTTCGCGGTTATCACGGCCACCGCGATCCCCCCGGTCTCCACGTTCGCTGCGCTGCTGCATCTGTTGTTCTGCTGCCATGAATATCCCCTCTTAAAACGCTAATCCGGCTTCGCGCGCGGCTTCCGCCAGCGCCTTGACCCGGCCATGAAACAAATATCCACCGCGGTCAAACACCACGTCTTTCACCTTGGCGTCTTTCGCGCGTGCAGCAATCGCTGTGCCCACGGCTTTCGCCCCTTCAATGGTTGCGCCGTTCTTCACCTTGCCGCGAATTTCTTTATCCAGCGTCGAAGCGGCGGCGAGCGTTACGCCTTTCGCATCGTCAATCAGCTGGGCATAGATATGTTGCCCTGAGCGAAAGACACTCAGGCGCACGCGGCCATTTGCCCGCTGCTTGAGCTGATACCGGGTACGGTTTTTGCGGCGATTGAAATTCGTGATACGAGCCATAATACTACCTTACTTCTTCTTCCCTTCTTTACGGCGGATGGTCTCCGTCGCATACTTAATCCCTTTGCCTTTATATGGCTCCGGCGCACGCAGCGCGCGGATTTCGGCGGCCACCTGCCCAAGCTTCTGCTTATCTGCACCGCTTAGGAACAAGGTCGTCTGCTTATCGACCGTGACGGTGATACCCTGCGGCACGATATATTTCACTTCATGGCTGAAGCCGAGCGAGAGGGTCAGAATCTGCCCCTGCGCCGCGGCGCGGTACCCCACCCCGGTGATATCAAGCTGTTTTTTGAACCCGGCGGTCACCCCTTCAACCAGATTTTTCACGTTGGAACGCACCGTGCCCCACATGGCGCGGGCGCGCTGCGAATCATTCGCCGGGCGAACGTGAAATTTCCCGTCCTTCACCTCCACCACTACATCACCACTCAGCGGCGTTTTCAGTTCACCCTTCGGCCCTTTGACCACGACAAAATCCCCCGCCTTGCTGACGGTGACTTTATCAGGAATCGCAACTGGTAATTTCCCCAAACGTGACATGACCCTAAGCTCCCTAGAATACCGTGCAGAGGACTTCGCCTCCCACCTGCTGCTGGCGCGCGGCAAAATCCGACATCACGCCTTTGGAGGTGGAGAGGATGGAAATCCCAAGCCCGTTAAAATGTTTCGGCATGGCGCTGACTTTGGTATATTTGCGCTGGCCACTTTTACTGACGCGGGTGATCTGGCGAATCGCCGGCTCGCCCTCGTGGTATTTCAGCTCTACCACCAGATGGCGCTTGGCGCCGTCTTCTTCCACGCGGTGGGCAACAATATACCCCTCCTGCTCCAGCACGTTGCAGATGGCCACGAGCAGATTCGAAGACGGGCAGGTAACAGTTGCCAGCTGCGATTTCTGCGCGTTACGCAGGCGGGTGAGAAAATCGGCTACTTTATCGTTCGACATGATGCCCCACTCCTACCAGCTTGCTTTGACGAGGCCGGGAATCAGCCCGAACGAGCCAAGCTCGCGCAGCTGATTACGGCAGAGTTTGAATTTGCGGTAATACCCGCGGCCACGACCGGTGAGTGCGCAGCGGTTGCGGTAGCGCACGCGCGCCGAGTTACGCGGCATTTCCGCAAGCTTCACCTGAGCGGCGAAACGATCCTCGATCGTCGCGTTCTTATTCATCAGCACCGCCTTGAGGCGGGCGCGGCGCGCGCGATTTTTCTTAATCAGCGCCTCACGCTTGCGGTTACGTTCTTTCATGCAAAGTTTTGACATACCCTCTCCTTATTTTCTAAATGGCACGTTGAAGCCTTCCAGCAACGCGCGCGCCTCATCATCCGTTTTTGCGGTGGTGACGATGGTGATATCCATCCCCCGCACCTGGCCGATTTTGTCGTAGTTAATCTCCGGGAACACAATCTGTTCCTTTAGCCCCATATTGTAATTACCCTGACCGTCAAAGCTTTTCGGATTCACCCCGCGGAAATCGCGGATACGCGGCATGGCCGTATTCACAAACCGGTCCAGAAATTCATACATACGCTGTTTGCGCAGCGTCACGCGGCAGCCAATCTGCAGCCCGGCGCGCAGCTTGAAGGTAGCTTCCGCTTTTTTCGCGCGGGTGATGACCGGCTTCTGCCCGGCGATCAGCGCCATTTCTTCCGCTGCGGCCTGAATCTGCTTCTGATCCGCCACTGCTTCGCCCACGCCCATATTGATGACGATTTTCGTCAAACGCGGCACCTGCATCACGTTCTTATAGCCATATTTTTCCTTAAGCGCCGGGGCGATTTCTTTCTCATACACCTGAAGCAGGCGCGGCTTATGCGCCGACACTTCTTTTTTTGCTGTGCTTGTCTTTGCCATAATTTCCTCTACCACTCGCTTACGCATTCACCGTTTCGCCGGAACGTTTGGCGACACGCACTTTTTTACCATCTTTCAGCATCTGAAACCCAACCCGGGTCGGCTTACCGGTTTTGGGATCCGACAGCGCAAGGTTGCTCAAATGAATTGAGGACTCCCGGCTCACAATCCCACCCTCACCCGCGGCCGAAGGTTTGGTGTGGCGCTTTACAAGATTGATGCCCTGCACCAGCGCGCGCTTTTCCGCGACGAGCACTTTCAGCACCTCGCCCGTTTTGCCCCGGTCTTTACCGGTCAGAACCACCACTTTATCGCCTTTTTTAATTTTCGCTGCCATGTGTCTTTTAGTGGTTAGAGTCGAGAGTCGAGAGTCGAGTGGAATCCTCCACCGCTACTGAACTCAATTTAACTCTTCATCCACTCTCCTTTCTTCATCATTACCCAACATCAATTCACTAACTAGTGCGCGAAACCTGATTGTCTTACTCGACTCTCGACTCTCGACTCTAGCCACTGCCTCCCTATAGCACTTCCGGTGCTAGCGAGACGATTTTCATAAATTTCTTTGCGCGCAACTCGCGAGCCACGGGGCCGAAAATACGCGTACCAATCGGCTCGCCCTGCTTGGAAATCAGCACGGCGGCGTTGCGGTCGAAGCGGATGCTCGAGCCGTCCTGCCGCTTGGTGGCAAAGCGCGTGCGCACAATCACCGCGCGGTGCACTTCACCCTTTTTCACCTTGCCGCGCGGAATCGCGTCTTTCACCGAGACCACGATCACATCACCAATGGCTGCGGTTTTGCGCTTGGAGCCACCCAGCACCTTCACGCACATCACTTCCTTGGCGCCGGAATTATCGGCTACATCCATGCGGGTTTGCATTTGAATCATAACTGTCTCCCTATGCCTCCACCACGCTGGCGACTTTTTCCAGCACCGCCCAGCGCTTGGTTTTGCTCATTGGCTTGCTTTCAACAATACGCACCGTATCGCCGATTTTGCAGGCATTGGTCTCGTCATGCGCCGCATATTTTTTGCTGCGGCGGATGATTTTATTATAGAGCGGGTGCTTGATTTTGCGCTCGACCTTGACCGTCACGGTCTTCGCGCTTTTATCGCTGACCACCACACCTTGTAATACGCGTTTGGGCATCTCGTCCTCTTCTTCTAAGCGGCTTTTTTCTGCTGACGCAGATGGGTTAATACGCGCGCAATCTCACGCTTGGCTTCGCGCAGGCGGCTGGTATTGGCCAGTTCGCCCGTCGCTTTCTGAAAGCGCAGATTGAACAATTCCTTCTTAAGCTCAGCGACTTTGGCGGTAAGCTCATCCGTCGTCTTACCAATCAGGTCGTTGCTGGTTGTTTCTTTTTTCTTTGCCATAATATTCTCCAAACGATGATCGGATGTGCAGATGGTCGGATGATCGGTGTGAAATCGCTTCACGGATCATCGGGTCATCGGATTATCTGATCATCCTTCTACCCCTCCACCCGCGTGATGAATTTCGTTTTCACCGGCAGCTTGGCGGAAGCGCGATCAAACGCCTCACGCGCCACCTGCTCCGGCACACCGTCAATCTCGAACATGATGCGCCCCGGCTCCACCCGTGCCGCCCAGTATTCCACCGAGCCCTTACCCGAACCCATGCGCACTTCGGCTGGCTTGCGCGAAATCGGCACATCCGGGAAAATGCGGATCCACATCCGCCCGACGCGCTTAACGTGGCGCGAAATGGCGCGGCGCGCAGCCTCAATCTGGCGTGCAGTAATACGCTCGGGCTGCATCGCCTTCAGGCCATACTGCCCAAACGCGAGTGAGTAACCGCCCTTGGCCGCACCGCTCACACGCCCTTTATGGGCTTTGCGGTATTTTGTTTTCTTCGGTTGCATCATAGTCGTTTTACTCCCGATGATCCGATGATCAGATAATCTGATGATCCGTGTGTCTCACGTTCATCTTAATCTTTCTCATCAAATCACTCCCCTTTTCTATTCAATCTTCCATCCTCTTCACGGATCATCTGTTTGTCAGATCATCCGATCATCATCTTTCCCCTACCCCGCCTGCGCGAACGAGGTCGTGGTCGCCGGCATGCGGCCTGCTTCCTCATCTTTCAGGATTTCGCCCTTGCACACCCAGACCTTGACACCAATGATGCCATAGGTCGTAAGGGCGGTTGCAGTACCATAGTCCACATCCGCACGCAAGGTGTGAAGTGGCACGCGGCCTTCGCGGTACCATTCCATGCGCGCGATCTCAGCGCCACCAAGGCGGCCGGAGACATTGATGCGGATACCTTCAGCCCCCATACGCAGGGCGGATTGCACGGCGCGCTTCATCGCGCGGCGGAAGGCTACGCGGCGCTCAAGCTGCTGCGCCACACCTTCGGCGATCAGCGTTGCGTCAAGCTCGGGCTTGCGCACTTCGATGATGTTGATATGGACTTCGTCCTTGGTGAATTGCTGCAGGTCTTTGCGGATTTTATCAATATCCGCACCCTTCTTGCCAATCACCACGCCTGGCCGCGCCGAGTGAATGGAGATATGGCATTTCTTGGTCGGGCGCTCGATGACAATTTTGCTGATACCCGCCTGACCCAGCTTGGCTTTCACATATTTGCGGATCTTCAGATCCTCATGCAGCTTATCGGCGTAATCATCATCGCCGAACCAGCGCGAATCCCAGGTTTTGTTGATCCCCAGACGCAGACCGATTGGATTGACCTTCTGACCCATATTATGCTCCCTGCTGTTCGCGCACCACAATGGTCAGGTGCGAATATGGTTTCAAAATCTGTGCGCCACGGCCGCGTGCGCGCGCGTGGAACCGCTTCATGGTGATGCTCTTGCCCACCCAGGCTTCCTTCACCACCAGCGCATCCACATTCAGATTGTGGTTGTTCTCGGCATTGGCGATGGCGGATTGCAGCGTTTTCTTCACGTCCTGCGCAATGCGCTTATTGCTGAAGGTCAGCTGCGTCAGTGCATCCTGTACGCGCAGGCCGCGAATCATCTCCGCCACGAGATTCAGCTTAATGGGCGAGGTGCGAAGATTGCGCAGAATCGCCTGCGCTTCATTCGCCTCCAGCCCTCGTTTTCTTGCAGGTTTGCTCATGATCCTACTATCCCCTTCCTCGTTCTTTGTCTTTGGCCACTACCCCAGATCTACCTTGACCTGAAACGATCTTGGTTCCCACAGGCGCTTTATCAACGTCTACATCGCGACGATCATCCTGAGCTAATTCTTCTAACGCTTCAGCTAAGAAATCCGCCGCTCCTTTTATACGTTCTACGACAGACGATCCACTTACTCCCACACCCCCATTACCAGAGACAGGCTCACGATCATCCAGAGCTAATTGCTCTAGTGCATCAGCTATGAAAACAGATGCCTTCTCCAGACGATGCCTGATAGTGGGTGAACCTGATTCCTTCATAAAATGGTATCCTCACTATTTCTTATCGCCGCCGGCAGCTGCCGCGGCCTTGTTGTTACTGCCATGCCCCTGGAAGAGGCGGGTCGGCGCGAACTCGCCGAACTTATGGCCAATCATTTCTTCCGATACCAGCACGGGGATGAATTTCTTGCCGTTATAAACGCCAAATGTCAGCCCCACAAACTGCGGCAGAATGGTCGAGCGGCGCGACCAGATCTGAATCACGCTGCTGCGGCCAGACGCGCGCGCAACTTCTGCCTTTTTCAGCAGATACCCGTCCACAAAGGGACCCTTCCAAACCGAACGTGCCATAATCTCTCTCCTTTTGGATGACTGGATGCCAGATGACCTTATGATCGGTGCGTAGCAGCTTCACGGATCATCTTGGTATCTGATTATCTGATCATCGTTCCTTTCCTACCCCTGTACCTTACCCTTCGCCTGATGACGCGAACGGATAATGAGTTTATTCACGCGTTTCGGACTACGGGTTTTCGTCCCCTTCGTCCCCTGACCCCATGGCGACACCGGATGACGGCCGCCTGAAGTTTTTCCTTCACCACCACCATGCGGATGGTCAACCGGGTTCATCGCCACCCCGCGCACATGGGGGCGCTTGCCCTTCCAGCGGTTGCGGCCGGCCTTGCCGATCACTTCGTTCTGGTGGTCGGGGTTCGACACCGCGCCAATGGTCGCCATGCACGCGGCCGGCACCATGCGTAATTCGCCCGAGCGCAGCTTCAGCTGCGCATAGCCGGAATCCTTACCCACAAGCTGCACATAGGCACCTGCCGAGCGGCCAATCTGCCCGCCCTTGCCCGGCTTCATTTCCACATTATGCACGATCGTACCGATGGGGATATTCTTGAGCGGCATGGCATTGCCCGGCTTGATATCCGCACGCTCGCCCGAGATCACCACATCGCCAGCACTCAAACGCTGCGGCGCGAGAATGTAGCTCATGCTGCCATCCTGATATTTAATCAGCGCAATGAAGGCCGAGCGGTTGGGGTCGTATTCCAGCCGCTCCACCACGGCCGGCATATCGAATTTGCGGCGCTTGAAATCAATCACGCGGTAGGCGCGCTTATGCCCGCCGCCCTTCTGCCAGCTCGTCACCCGCCCCATATTGTTGCGGCCGCCCGTGCTGTTTTTGGCTTCCACCAGCGACTTCACCGGCTTGCCTTTATATAAACCCGAACGGTCAATCAGCACCAGCTGGCGCTGGCCTGGGGTCGTGGGGTTAAAATGTTTCAGTGCCATGGGTATCTCCCTTGCTTCCTAACGCTGGCCTGCAGCCACATCAATATGCTGACCCTCAGCAAGCGTCACTACTGCCTTGCGGTAATCCTGACGCTGGCCTACCCGACCGCGGAAACGCTTGACTTTGCCTTCCACATTCAGGGTATTTACTTTCGTTACCTTCACGCCGAAAATCGCTTCGACGGCGGCTTTCACATCGGTCTTGTTCGCGTCGCGGCTGATCTCAAATACGACCTTGTTCTGCTCCGCCCCGCGGGTGGATTTTTCAGTCACCAGCGGACGCACAATCACATCATAAAGGCGCGCTTCCACCGCCCCACCGCTTTTGGTGGAGGATTTCTTTTCCGCTTTTGCCTTCTCAGGTGCTGCGTCTTTTTTCTTTCTAAGCGCGATCATGCGAGCCTCGCTTGCAGCGCGAGCGCCGCTTCCTTGGTGAGTACCAGTTCCTTATGGCGCAAAATGTCATAGACATTCGCCCCCTGCATGGGCAGCACATCTACCCCCACAAGGTTACGCGCGGCTTTGGCGAAGCCTTCTTCCAGCTTCTCCCCGCCGATAATCAGCGGTTTGGTAAGGCCAAGCTTCTTGAAATTCGCCGCCATGTTTTTAGTTTTCGCAGCCTTGACCGCGAGGGAATCCACCACAATCAACTTCCCTTCCGCCTGTTTTGCCGAAAGCGCATGGCGCATGCCAAGCTTGCGGACTTTCTTGGGCAGATCATAGGCATGCGAGCGGACAACCGGGCCATGTGCACGACCACCGCCTTCATGCTGCGGTGCACGCAACGTACCCTGACGGGCATTGCCGGTGCCTTTCTGCTTGAAGGGTTTTTTCCCCGTGCCGCTTACTTCCGAGCGGTCTTTCGTTTTATGCGTACCGGCGCGGCGCTTGCTGCGCTGCCATTCTACTACGCGCTGCAAAATATCCTTGCGCGGGGTCAGACCGAAAATGGCATCTGCCAGTTCCACCTCGCCCGCCGCCTTGTTTTCTAATGTGACAACATTAAGCTTCATATGTTCCTTGAGTAACTAGAGTCGAGAGTCGAGAGTCGAGTGAAAAACACTCCACACTACGTACCATCTACTCCTTCGCCACTCCCTCCTCTTTTGTTTCCGTTGCCGCAGGAGCCGCAGACTCGCCCGACTCTTTCTTTTCCTTCTTCACTGCCGGATAAGGCGCAGACGCAGGGCGCGCACGCTTTTCGGCATCACGGATTTCAACCAGCGCATTATCCACGCCCGGTACGGCACCTTTGACCAGCACCAGATTGCGCGCTGCATCTACTTCCACCACTTCAAGATTCTGCACCGTCACGCGCTCCACACCAAGATGCCCGGCCATTTTCTTGCCCTTGAACACACGGCCCGGATCCTGACGCTGACCGGTGGAGCCGTGCGAACGGTGCGAGATCGACACCCCGTGCGAGGCCTCAAGACCGGCGAAATTCCAGCGCTTCATAACGCCTGCAAACCCCTTACCCTTGGTGAGACCCGCCACATCCACAAACTGGCCGGGCACGTAATGGTCGGCGCGGATTTCCTGCCCCACAGGCAGCACGGCATCCGCCGCCACGCGGAACTCCACGAGCTTGCGCTTCGGCTCGAGCTTCGCTTTGGCAAAATGGCCTTTCATGGCTTTGCTCACACGGCTTAGCTTGGCCTTGCCAAACCCAAGCTGCACGGCGCTGTATCCGTCTTTCTCGGCGGTGCGATTCGCCACCACCTCAAGCGCATCGAGTTTGAGCACGGTCACAGGCACGCTCTGTCCGAACTCGTCGAACACGCGGGTCATTCCCATTTTCTGCGCAATCACACCTGTTCTCATATATCCTCCTGAAGCGCCTTATCTCTCGCTATGCCGCATCACCCAGCACGGTTATTTCCACATCCACCCCCGCGGCCAGATCAAGCTTGCCAAGCGCATCCACCGTTTGCGGGGTGGGCTCAACAATATCAATCAGACGCTTATGGGTGCGGATTTCAAACTGCTCGCGCGATTTCTTGTCAATATGTGGCGAGCGGTTGACGGTGAAGCGGGCAATATGCCGCGGCAGCGGCACCGGCCCACGCACCTGCGCGCCTGTGCGCCGCGCGGTGTTCACGATCTCCTTGGCGGAATGATCGAGCACCGCATGGTCATAGGCCTGCAGGCGAATCCGTATTTTCTGGTTCATCATCATAACTGCCACCTTTTCCCTTACGCAATCACCTTGGCGACGACGCCGGCGCCAACGGTGCGGCCACCTTCGCGGATCGCAAAGCGCAGACCCTGATCCATCGCAATCGGCGCAATCAGCTCGATTTCCATTTTGATGTTATCGCCAGGCATCACCATCTCGGTGCCCGCCGGCAGATGCACCACCCCGGTCACATCCGTCGTGCGGAAGTAAAATTGCGGCCGGTAATTGGTGAAAAACGGCGTATGGCGCCCGCCTTCATCCTTGGTCAAAATATAGGCCTCAGCCTCGAACTTCGTGTG
>CANHAG010000019.1 GCA_947458525.1 Rhodospirillaceae bacterium
CTGGCCTATGCGCATCCGCCACGGCGGCAAGCGCGCCAAGCGCAGACATGGTACGCACCAGATTCTTGCCCCAGTAGCCACACCCGATGACTGCAACCGACTCAAGCGTCATTTTCAAGCCCCTTAAAAAGAGGGCGGTTCTAGGCGTTTTTTAGCAAAAAGGCAAGGATTATAGCGGGGTCGCTGATGCAGGGAATGCTCTGGTAAATTGCGGCCTATTCACAGGGCGCATCAGATAAACGGTAACGCACCATGAAACTTTCTACCGCACGGGCAATCTCGGCATCCATCGCGGCTTTGCCCGGCTTCCTGCCAAGATTCAGCAGCCGGCGAAAATACATGTCTGAGCCTATCAGCAGTGACGCGAAATACTCCTGCGCCTCGGCCGGATCGGGCGCATGGATCATCCCCGCCCTGGTCATTCGCTCCAGCTGCGCGCGCATGATTTTCTTCACCCGCGCCGGGCCGCTATCGTAGAATAATCTGGTAAGTGCAGGGTTGTGCTGAGCTTCCGCCGCCATCATCCGGTGCATGCGCACGGCCTCTTCACTCATCACCAGATAAAAAAGGGCGCGTCCCATGGTAAAAAGAATTTCATGCGCCGAAGTGCCAGCGGGCATTTCTGCCGCCTCGCGCGGAATATATTCCTGACATTTGGCTTCGATCACGGCGGTGAAAAGCTTGTTCTTATCCGCAAACCGGTCGTAAAGGGTCTGTTTGGAAATCCGCGCGGCTCTAGCGATGTGATCCATGCGCGTCTGGGTGAAGCCCTGCTCCATGAACAGGCAGGTTGCCGCGTCCAGAATCTGATCGCGCTTTTTCGTATCTACCGGCCGCCCGCGCCGGGGCGGGAGTTTTTTTGCAGAACGTGCCATTATAGTACTTGACGGTTCGTTAATTTATATTTACTGTACACCAGAGTTTGATAAATAGCAATGTGCAAATAATAATGCACCAAAAATACTCCAATTTTTTGAGGGCGACATGAGCAAAAAACCAATCAATTTTCGCAATCAGTGGGCACTGGTTACCGGGGCATCTTCCGGTATTGGCGAGGTGTTTGCCAGACAGCTGGCGGCGGAAGGCATGCATCTGATTCTCGTGGCGCGGCGGCAGGACAGGCTGGAGGCGCTGGCAAAAAAACTTTCCGACGCGTATGGGGTTCATACCCTTGTCCTGCCCACGGATTTAAGCACGCCGGATGCGCCGCGCCAGCTTTACCACCGCGTGGTGGCGCAAGGGCATAAGGTTACACTGCTCGTTAATAACGCGGGTATCGGTTCTTACGGTTTTTTTCATGAGCTACCAGCCGATTCGGTGGCGGCCAGCCTGCAACTGAATATTCACGCCCTCACCCTGCTCACCCATTATTTCCTGCCGGGCATGCTGGCTGCTGGCGGCGGGGCGGTCATTAACCTCGCCAGCACAGCGGCGTTCCAGCCTGTGCCATATATGGCAAGCTACGCCGCTACCAAGGCCTACGTCTTGTCTTTCACCGAAGCACTGTGGTCGGAATATCGCGGGAAAAACATTCGCTTTCTTGCCGTGTGCCCGGGCGTGACGGCGACCGAGTTTTTTGTCGGTACCTCATCCACCTCTTCTTTTGCCGGTGCTCCCTCGCCCTCTTCCAAAGCCCTCGCCATCGACACGCCCGAGCGCGTGGTGACCGAGGCTATGCGGGCGCTTATGCGTGACAAGATGACAGTGATTACCGGCCACTGGTCAAACTGGCTGTTGACCCAGACAACTCGCCTCAGCCCGCGCAAGATGACAAGCCTGATTAGCGAGAAAATCATGCGCGCGACGTTTGAGAAAAAAAAGGAAACGTAACGCCATGCGCCGCATCGCCCTTAAAATGCTGCTTGGTGACCGGGCGAAATATCTTGGCCTCGTATTTGGCGTGACCTTTGCCACACTTCTCATGGCGCAACAGGTCTCGATTTTCATTGGCCTCATGGCGCGTACGGCGAGCGCGATTTACAGCGTCTCTGAAGCCGATATCTGGGTGATGGATACGCGCGTGCGCTATATCGAAGAAGTAGAGCCGATGCGGGATGTGGAATTGACGAATGTGCGTTCCGTGCCCGGCGTGGCATGGGCGGTGCCGTTTTATAAGGGGCTGGCCACCATTCGAATGCGCGACGGGCTAACCCAGCAGGTGCAGCTGATTGGGGTGGATGATGTGACGCTGGTCGGCATCTGCCCGCAGATGGTGCTGGGCGAGCTTACCGCCATTCAGCGCCCCCAAACCGCCATGATGGATCAGAACGGGTTTTATTTCACCTGGCCGGGCGAAAAACCGCATCTGGGTAAGGAGATTGAACTTAATGATCACCGCTTGAAGATCGAGGCTATCTGCGAAGTGATGCCAACTTTTTTCACCTTCCCCATTCTTTATGTTTCTTACAACACGGCGCTCGAGGTGACACCGCCTACGCGCAACAAGCTGCCCTTCGTGCTGGTAAAAGCCGCAGCCGGAGAGGATGTGCATGCGCTTACCGCCCGCATTCACGAGCAAACGGGACTACAGGCGCTGACGCAGGAGGAATTCGCCTGGCGCAGCATCAATTACATTCTTGAACGCACCGGTATTCCGATCAATTTCGGCATTACGGTATTCTTAGGTATTTTAATCGGCGGGGCAATTACCGCGCAGACTTTCTATATTTTCGTGATTGAAAACCTCAAGCAATTTGCCGCCATGAAAGCGATTGGCGTCACCAACCGCCAGCTTATGGCCATGGTATTCACGCAGGCGGCTGTGGTGGCCAGCATCGGCTTTGGGCTTGGCATTGGCATCACGGCACTGTTTTTCAAACTTACCGCTAATGCCCCCGCCCTCAAGGGTTTTGTGCTACACATGGAAGTGGTGCTGGGTACGGCGGGGGTCATCGCCCTCATTACTATTTTTTCTATTTTATTCAGCCTGCGCCGGGTCTTCACGCTTGACCCTGCCATTGTGTTCAGAGGCTAGCCATGACCCTCGCTCTCAAAGCCACAGGCATCAGCAAAGATTTCCCGGTGGGAGATGAATCGGTGCGGGTGCTCTTTGATGTAGCGGTTGATATTCGCTTAAAAGAACTCACCATGTTGGTTGGGCCATCGGGCTGTGGAAAGACAACGCTCATCTCTATTCTTTCAGGTATTCTGAGTGCAAGTGCCGGCGATATCTGGGTGATGGGCAAGCATCTGACGACCATGCGCGACCGCGAGAAAGTCCTGCTGCGCCGGCATAACATCGGGTTTGTGTTTCAGCAGTTCAACCTGCTTCCTGCGCTTACTGCGGCAGAAAATGCGGCGATTCCACTGGTGGCCGACGGAATGGAAATGGCCAGGGCCACCGCACGCGCCCGCCATATTCTTGAAGATCTGGGCATGAAAGGTCAGACAGAGAAACTGCCGCGCCAGCTTTCCGGCGGGCAGCAACAGCGCATCGCCATTGCCCGGGCGCTGGTACATAATCCGAGCCTGATTATCTGCGACGAGCCAACCGCCTCGCTTGATGCCAAGACCGGCAAAGGCGTGATCGAAATTCTGCGGGCGGTCGCAAATGATCATCAGCGCGCAGTGCTTGTCGTCACCCATGATCCGCGGATTTACCACTTCGCCGACCGGATTTTGGAAATGAGCGACGGGCGCATAATCGGCGATTTTTTACCTAAGGAATTTATTCATAAGGAATGAGGATGGGAGAGTTCTATGTCTGGTTTGCTGGCTAAAACAAGAGGCTATAAATTACCGCTCTTGGCGGTGATTGCGGGTGTTTTCGCTCTGGTGAGCGTACTTTCCCGGCCGTCTGCGCCTGCGCGGGAGCCGCTTGTTACGCCGCCGAAGGGCGCATTTACCACAAACGTGGCCGGCATTGGCGTGGTAGAGCCTAAAAGTGAAATCATCGACATCAGCACCGAGCTGCCCGGCGTGGTGCGCATGGTGCCGGTCAAAGTGGGGCAGGAGGTAAAGGCGGGTGACCCGCTTTTTATCCTCGACCAGCGCGAGATTGACGCGGCGCTTCTAAAGCTGGAAGCACGGCTTACTGCTGCGAAAGTGAAAGCGCAGGATGCGGCCGCGCGCTTCGCCCTCATTGCAAGCGTGAAAGATACGCGCGCGATTTCCAAAGATGATTACAACCAGCGCCGCTATGCGCGTGATTTTGCCGCCGCCGAGGTAAAAGAAATCACCGCGCAGCTGGAAGAGGCAAAAACGACCAAAGCGCGCCTCACGGTGCGTGCGCCGATAGATGGGCAGGTGCTGCAGGTGAATATCCACCCCGGTGAGTTTGCTAGTTTAGGGGTGGTGGAAGAACCGCCCATGCGTATGGGAGATGTATCGACCCTTTACGTGCGCGTGGAGTTTGATGAGGAAAATGCCATTCGCGTGCCCACTGGCGCGCCCGCCGAGGGGTTTCACCGGGGCGATACAAAAACCGCCATTCCGCTGAGCTTCGTGCGGTTTGAGCCATATGTGCGCCCGAAAGTGAATCTGGCAGTGGCCGGCCAGCGGGTGGATACGCGCGTATTGCAGGTGCTTTACGCCCTGCCACAGGGGCAAAAGCATGTATTTGTCGGCCAGCAGATGGATGTATTTGTGAATACAGGTGCGGAGGCAAAAAAATGAACCGCGCACTCGCTCTGCTGTTTTCCACCACCCTCATGACTGGCGGCTGCGGCGCATTGCCGAAAGAATATGATGTGCTGAATCATCCCGATACATGGTTTACGCAGACGGAAAATCCAGCCCCTCCCATCCCGACGGAAGAATTGCTGAAAACCGGCTGGTGGCAGCGCTTTGAAGATCCGTTACTGACGGAACTTACCGCGCAACTGCTCAGCGAAAATCTTGATCTTCAGATCGCTGCCACGCGGGTGGAAGAAGCGCGCGCAGTGACCAATGCACAGCGTGCGAACTGGTTGCCCGAATTTTCTGCCAGCGGCACCGTAAGCCGGGGCAACCGCCAGATTGGGCTCAGCAAACCCGCCTCCATCGCCGAGGGCGGGTTTGACGCCGCCTGGGAGCTTGATATTTTCGGCCGCACCAGCGCGGAAGTGAGCGCGTCCGTTGCGCGGGAAATAGCGGCCATGGCCAGTGCAGATGATGTGCGCCAGATGGTGATTGCAGAGCTCGGGCGCAGCGTTATCAGCTGGCGTCAGGCGCAGGAAACCATCCGCACTACCCAGTCGCTGCTAAAAGCGCAGGATGATCAGATTTCACTTTTTTCCACCCGCGTAAAGGCAGGCCTGGCCGATGCCAGCAGCCTTGAACGTGCCCGCGCCCAGCGCGAGCAGACGGCGACCAATCTGCCGCTGGCAGAGGCGTCTGCGGCCGCGGCAGAATACCAGATGACGCGGCTCCTGGGGAAGGAACCGGGCGCGCTTGCCGCCACGCTGGAGGGACACGCGCAAAGCTCATTTCTTGTGCCTACACCGGAAAACACGATCGAAATTCCGCTGGATGTGATTCGCGCACGGCCGGACGTGCGGGTAGCGCGCGCCTCCATGCTTGCCGCACAATCTGACCTTGCGGCGGCGGAAGCAAATCTCTGGCCACGGGTGACGCTGGGAGGTTTTTTTGGCGCGCGGGATATTTCAGGCAATGCTATCACCGCTGATAATCCTCTCTGGGCACTGGCGGCGGGTGTAGCCATGCCTGTGCTTGATTTTGGCCGGTTACGCAGCGAAGTAGATGCGGCGGATGCGGCAAGTAAACGCGCCGCGCTGGCCTATGAAAATGCGGTGCTGCTTGCGTTACAGGAAACGCACACCGCGCTTTCAGATTATCTGAACGGGGTGAATGCCGTGACCAAACAGCAAGAAGCGTATGATTACCGGGTGGAGGCAGTGAATCTCGCTGCCGAGCGGTTCCGCCACGGGCTCACCGATATGACCGACCTGACGACCACTGAGACTGAACGCGATGCTGCCGCCATCACCCTGATTGAGCGGCGGGCAGCGGCGGCGATTGCTTATATCCGCCTGCAAAAGGCGCTTGGGAAAGGGTAGAAATTCTTATCTTCTGGCTTGCCGAGCCTAAATCGGCAAGGCCTTAGGACGTGCCCAGCGCGCCCAGCTATAAATCATCAGCCGCGTGAGCATGATGGCCGTGAACATCGAGGCGAGAATACCGATGGAGAGTGTCACCGCAAAGCCCTTCACTGCGCCTGAGCCGAAATAATAAAGCAGCGCCGCGGCAATCAGCGTGGTCAGGTTCGAGTCAAAAATCGTTACAAACGCAGCTTTGAACCCATATTCAATGGAAGCTGCCGGCGTGCGGCCAAGGCGGATTTCGTCGCGGATACGCTCGTAAATCAGCACATTCGCATCCACCGCCATGCCCATGGTAAGCACAATGCCGGCAATGCCCGGCAGGGTAAGGGTAGCCTGCAGCAGCGAGAGTGCTGCCAGAATCAGCACCAGATTCATCATCAGCGCGATATTGGCAAATAGCCCGAACAGACCGTAGGAAAGGAACATGAAGAGCACAACAAGCCCCGTACCGGTGATAACGGCGAGCGTGCCCGCATCAATCGAATCCTGACCGAGGCTTGGGCCCACGCTACGCTCCTCAATAATCGTGAGAGGCGCGGGCAGCGCCCCGGCGCGCAGCAGTACCGCCAGTTCATTGGCAGATTCTACTGTGAAATTCCCTTCAATAATCCCCCGCCCACCCAGAATCGCACTGCGAATGACAGGCGCGGTAATCACCTTATTATCAAGCAGCACGGCAAAGCGCCTGCCGATATTTGCTTGCGTAATCTCGCCGAATTTCCGTGCGCCCAGCGCATTGAAGGTGAATTCCACCACCGGCATGCCTTCTTGGAAACTGGCACTGGCATTGGTAAGCAGCTCGCCCGAAAGCGCTACATCGCTGTAAATCGGCAGGCGCGGCACCCCCTGCCCTTCGCTGCGCGCGGCGGAGGCATCCATCGCGGCAAGCCGCGTGCCTTGCGGCATGGCACCCGCTGCGATTTGCGCCGGGGTAATGGTTTCATTCACCAGATGGAAATTCATTTTCGCTGTTTTGCCAAGCAGCGCTTTAAGCTCCGCCGGATTTTGCAAACCCGGCACCTGCACCACAATCCGGTCATCCCCCTGACGCTGGATGATGGGCTCTTTCGTACCCGTCTCATTCACCCGGCGATTCACGATTTCAATGGATTGCTGGAGCAGATGGGCGCGCATCTCACGCATTTTGGGGGGGGTATAGGTCAGCTGGTATTGGTTGCCCCCTTCTTCTACCGAAAGATTCGGATCCACCCGTTCAAAAATCTCGCGCAAAGAAACATCCTCGCGCACCGTCTCGGGGCGTATGGCAACCGTCACGGATGCGCCCTCGGCCTTCAGCCCCGTATAACCCACGCGCGCTTTGCGCAGCTCTACCCGCAGGCTGTCGCGCAAGTTAGCCATGTGCTCGCGTAGATAAGCATCAAAATCAAGCTGCAGCAGCAGGTGCGAGCCGCCGCGCAGATCAAGCCCAAGCGGTGCCGCCTGATTGGGAAGGAAGGAGGGAAAACGCTTGAGCGTTTGTTCAGACAGAAGATTCGGCAAGGCCGCCAGCGCCGCATAGGCGCAGACCAGCAGCACAATCAACATTTTCCAGCGGGGAAAGAGAAGCATGGGATGGGTCAGGATTCAGGATTAAGGCTTGAGGTTTCAGGTTTTAGCGCTTCCTGCGCAAGAGGCAAGGATTTCGTGGGCAACACATGCCTGACTGCATAGCGGCATAACCCGCAGGTGAGTCTTACGCCGAAACGGTGATGGGGTCGGCAGAGTCCTCGGGCGGCAGATTTTTCCCTTGCGGATTCGCCGCCTCTGCTGCGGCTGCCGTGGCCTGCGCGTGAGACGCCGCTTCGCCACGGTCAATGGCGTCCCACACATCGCGCATGGATTTGAGGTCGCGCAGCACCTGATCGCACATTTCCACGCTGTTGCTCTGGTGCATGGATAATATCCGCTGATCTGCCAGCGCGTAGAAATCATAGAGCACTTTGGCAGGCTCGCCCCCGGCCTCAAAATCAAGGCAGGATTGCAGCGCCATGAGAATATCGCCCACCCGCACCAGCTTGTGGTAGCGCCCTTCGATTTCGCCCGCGACCATATGCTCGCGCGCCTGTTTGAGAAAGCGGATTGCCCCGTCATACAGCATCACCACCTGCCGGGTCTTCGACACGGTATGGCTGGCGCGCTGATAGGCTTTGTGACTTCCCTGCCGCTGGTTCGAGCCTGTCATTGCAACAAACCTCTCCCCTTCACTTACTGCTTAATTATTGCGGGCACTCGCCTGCGCGTCAAGCAGCTCCAGCAGGCTGTTGGCTCTCGAAAGCGCCGATTCAAGGGCGCTGTATTTGGCGATCAGATCCTCGCGGTAGGCTTCGATTTCGGCATCAATATTATTGATCTCTTCTATGTTCCGATCTTTCAGATCCACCAGCTCGGTTTCCGCATTGGTGAGCACCCCGTCCGCATCATTCAGGATATTTTCAAGCGCGTTAAACATCCGGTCACCGATACCTTGCGTCACTGTCACATTGATCGTTGCAGTGTTGGCCGTTGAAGCAAAAATCAGCTCGAGCCCCGCAAGCACCGTGCCACTTCGGCCTTTGAGCACAAGGCCGCCGCCGGTAGTCGTGGTCGCATCAAGATCGACCGTCTGCGGCACGCCACCCACCGTATAGGCAGCGCTGTAAACAGGCGGCACGGCGGTGCGGTCAATCGTGAGGGTAAAATTGCTGACGCCCAGCGCATTGGTGCGTTTGAAGGTGGAAAGCGCGGCATTGTCGGAAGCAAGCTGATATTCAAACAGGCGCTGCACCCCATCAAAATTCGACTCCAGCGCCGAGGTGAGTTTATCCGCATCAATCGTAATAATGTTCCGCGTCAGCGGTGTATCCGCATTGCCGGCAAAATCGTCAAAATCAATGCCCACATCGGCCAGCCGCGACGGGTTGCCACCCGTGATGCCGCCCACCACGCGCGTAATCTCGCTTGCGATGCTCGATACAATATTGCGCAGCGCGCTGTTATTCGATAGCAGCGCGGTTTCCAGCGGCAACCCGTCATCTCCCAGCTGGGTCTGTCTGGAATTAAACGTGCGGAATTCGTTATACGCATCCGCAAATTCGGTGATGGCGTTTCTCACAATCTCCGCATCGGGCGAGACGCTGAGCGTAATCGCAGTTGCCGGCGGCGTGGTCTGTTTCACATTAAACGTCACCCCCGTCACCGCATCCGATACCGCATTGGTTTCACGTTCAATATCCACCCCGTCCAGTTTGAATTTGGCATTCTGCGCGGACTGATTGGTGGTGAAGGTCATCTGCGAGAGCACCCCGTCAGGGTCACCGGTCACGGTGCCTGCCGTTTCAAGGTCAAACCCGGTGGGCAGGCCTGTTTTCGTGGCGGTAAATACTAAGCGGAATGTACTGTTTGGCGAACCATCCGCCACTTTCAGCACGGTGGCCTGAATACCGGTGCGGCCTTTCAGATCATTGAACTTATTCGCCACGCTCTGCAGCGTATCGCCTGCATTCAGTGTCACCACCGCAGCCGGCCCGCCATCGGTTACCCTCAACGAAAAGGTGCCGGCGGAGAACTTGCCTAACTCGGGCGAGCCGGCGGCCGTCACCACCGATCCGGACGTGGCGCTTGCTACCAGAAAATCATTACTGCTCTGCTTGGTTTCGCGCGCAACCTGGCTTACTTCGTTAATGGTAAAGCCCTGCGTTGCCACCCCCGGCTGCACCGTCACCGCCAGATAATTCGATGCCGTTGAACCATTATTCGTAGTCAGCGTTGCCTTACGGTATTTGAAGATATTGCTGGCATCATTCCCCACGCCGGGCGGGTTGCTGAGCGATTTGGCGGCCGTTTGAAACCGCGCCAGAATCGAGCGCAGTTCGGTATAGGCCGTTTTCTGGGAATCGAGTTTCTCGTTGGTTGTCTCAAGCACCACGGCGGGCTGGCGCTTTGCCTCTACCAGCGAATTGATGATTGCCTCGGTATCGAGCGCGCTTTGCGACCCGCCCACCACCGTGCGGCCATTGGACTGGAAAATCTTGCCAAGCTGTATTTGCGTGACCATGCGACCCTTTTCTTGTTTTAAGCCTTACGTTTTTAAGCCTTACGTAACTTAGCCATAAGTTTCTTACCTCACGCACCTCTTCACCCTCTGGGTGCGCCAGCTCCTTCTTGGGAATGCAAACCCTGTGCCACCTCGCCGCTTACGCTTTACCTAGGCCTTAATCTCAAGTAACGATCCCCGGTTGGCCATCTGAATCTGATAGGGCAGAATGGCCGGTTCGGGAACATAAGTAATGGTTCCATCCCGCAAACTGCGGTAGCGCACCACATATTGCCCGCTCGCATCCTTAAAGATGGTAAAGGTACGATCGCTGACCACATACGGGTCC
>CANHAG010000020.1 GCA_947458525.1 Rhodospirillaceae bacterium
CAGATAATAATATGCCGCAATCACGCTTGTCAGCACCCCGACAATGGCCAGCGTATAAAGCCCGGATTCAATGGCGCTTAGGAAAATGAACATTTTCCCAAAAAAGCCGGAAAAAGGAGGGATGCCCGCCATCGAAAACATCATAATCAGCATGAAGAGAGCCGGGCGTGGGCGCAGGGAGGCGAGGCCTGAAAGGTCGCTAAGCTCCTCCACCTGCTCGCCATGGCGGCGCATGAGCAGCACAAACCCAAACGTGCCGATCGCCATGAAGAGATAGAGCGTCAGATAAATCAGCACGGCTTTGATACCCTGTTCCGTACCCGCCGCGACACCCACCAGCGCATAGCCGATATGGCCGATGGAACCATAGGCCAACAGGCGCTTGATGCTGGTCTGGGTCATCGCACCCAGTGCCCCTACCACCATGGAGGCGACGGCTGTAATTTGTAAAATCACCCGCCAGTCGGGCAGCATTTCAGCAAAAGGCCCCATGAGAATGCGGATGAATACCGCCATGGCTGCGATCTTCGGCGCGGTGGCAAAGAACATGGTGACGACCGTGGGCGCGCCCTGATAGACATCCGGCGTCCACATATGAAAGGGCACGGCGGAGATTTTGAAGCAGAACCCTACCGCAATCAGCACCATGCCGATAATTGCCCCATGCGCAATCGGCACGGGTGTTTCGCCGCTGCTCGTAAACAGTGTGGAGAGGGTGGCAAAATTCGTCGTCCCAGTATAGCCGTAAACCAGCGACGCACCAAACAGCAACATGCCCGAGGCCAGCGCGCCAAGCACCAGATATTTGATCCCGGCTTCTGCACTTTTGGGATTATCCCGGTCAAACGCCGCCAGCACATAAAGCGCGAGCGCCGAAAGCTCAAGACCCATATAGAGCGAAAGAAGATCATTGGCCGAAACCATCACCATGGTGCCCGCCGTGGCAAACAGTATCAGCACCGGAAATTCAAATTTCTGCATATGGTCATGCCGGAGCCAGGCCTTACCCAGAAGCAGCACCAGCGAAGAGGAAACCAGAATCATCAGCTTCACATATTGGGTGAAGGAATTGGTGATAAACAGCCCGTCAAACGCCTCGCGCGATGCTGCGCCAAGTGATGGGGCAAGAAGGTTAAGCGCAATTACAAGCACCAGCACGGCAAGCAGCGTGATGCCAAGGGCGCTGCGGCTGCCCATGAATGCGCCCGCAAGCAATAACACCATAGCCGTCACCAGAATGAAGGCTTCCGGCATCAGAAACATGAGTGAGGTAAGGAGAGGCTCCATCATGGCGTGGCTTCTTTCACAGGGGCTTGCGATTCAGGCAGGGCAGCGGGCAGGTTTTCTTCATCCTCTTCCGACCAGTCAGGGGTGGATTCACTTTCTGTGGCCGGTTTTTCCTGATTATCATGAGCCTCCTCACCTTTTACGGGATTTACCTGCTCCAGCAATTTCAGCACGCTGGGAGCAAGTGGTTTTGTGAGGGTGGAAGGATAAATCCCAAGCCACAGCACCGCGATCACAAGCGGCAGGAAAAAGAAAAACTCGCGCCCACCGAGATCTTGCATTTCCGCCACGTCTTTATGCACCACCTCGCCAAACATCACCCGGGCATAAAGCCAGAGCATGTAACCAGCACCGAGCACAAGGCCAGTCGCCGCACCAATGGCAGCCCAGGTGGCAGCCTGATAGGCGCCGACAATCACCAGCATCTCACCCACAAATCCGGAGGTGGCAGGCAAGCCAACTGAAGCCATGGTAAAGAGCATAAACACGGCGGCAAACCATGGCATGATGTTGGTCACCCCGCCATAGCGGGCGATTTCGCGCGTGTGCAGCCGGTCATACAGCACGCCAACACAGAGGAAGAGCGCGGCAGAAACAATGCCGTGGCTGACCATCTGAATCATCGCCCCTTCCACCGCCTGCTGGTTGAAAGAGAAAATCCCGATCGTGACAAGCCCCATATGGGCGACGGAGGAGTAAGCGATCAGCTTTTTCATATCCTCCTGCATCAGCGCGACGAGGGAGGTATACACCACCGCAACGACACTCAGCACCAGCACAAGATCGGCCAGCGCATGCGACGCATCCGGCAGCATGGGCAGCGAAAACCGCAAGAAGCCGTAACCACCAAGCTTGAGCAGAATACCCGCCAGAATCACCGATCCGGCGGTGGGCGCCTGCACGTGCGCATCCGGCAACCAGGTATGCACCGGCCACATGGGCACTTTCACGGCAAACGAGATAAACATGGCGAGCCACAGATATTGCTGAACAGAAAGCCCAAGACCCGGCGCCTGCTCCATAAGGGTAGGAATGTCGGTTGTGCCGAACACGAAATAAAGATAAAGCACCGCGAGCAGAAACAGCACCGAACCGGCAAGGGTATAAAGGAAGAATTTATACGCTGCATAGATGCGCTCTTTCCCCCCCCAGATGCCGATAATGAGATACATGGGGATCAGCACCGCCTCGAAAAAGAGATAAAAGAGCAGGAGATCAAGCGCGAGGAAGACGCCGATAATCAGGGCTTCGAGCAGCAGAAACAGCGCCATGAAGTCGCGCACGCGGCTGGTGATACTCGTCCAGCTGCACAAAATGCAAATAGGCATGAGGAACGTAGTGAGCAGGATGAGCGGCAGGGAGATACCGTCAATCCCCACATGGTAATTAATCGCGTAACCCTTAAACCATGGATATTGTTCCACCATCTGAAATTGCGGCGAATTCGCATCAAACTGCGCCGCAACCAGAAGCGACACCGCAAGCGTGATGAGTGTGGTAACCAGCGCCGAGATACGGGCAAAATCATCCCCCGCCAGTTCCTTTTTACCCAGCACATACGTTACCACCGCGCCAAGCACGGGAACCGCGATTAAAATTGAAAGCAGTGATTCCATTTACCCCAACATCACATAAACAAACCAGCTCATCAGCGCGAGGAGCCCGATAATCATCACCAGCGCATAATGATACAGATACCCCGTCTCCGCCGCACTGGTGCGAAGGGCGAGCGCGCGGCTCACGGCGGCAACGCCGTTGGGCCCCAGCCCGTCAATCAGTTTTACATCACCGATTTTCCATAGCTTCGTGCCCAGCCGCTTGGCCGGAGCGACAAATAACGATTCATACATCTCATCAAAGTACCATTTACCAAGCAGGAACCGGTAGGGAGCCCCAAAGGCGCGGGCAAGCTTTTCCGGCAATGCGGGCTTGTAAATATAAAAAACCCATGCCAGCGCAATACCCAAAAGCACGATAACCAGCGGCAGAACCGGCACCCATCCCGGCACATGATGCGCGGCTTCTAGCGTATTATTTTCCGGCAGCACAAAAAGCGCCTTGCCCCAGAACCCATCCGTTCCGTCCACCATGCCCCAGAGATAATAGCCGGCAGCGCCAATGAAAATGGCACCCAGCGCCAGCGGCACGAGCGGCAGCAGCATGATGGGCGGAGATTCATGCAGATGTTCCATCGCGTGATGATCGGCGCGCGGTTTACCGTGGAAGGTCATGAACAGCAGGCGCCATGAATAAAACGCTGTCATGAATGCGGCTGCCACACCAAGGCCATACGCCACCAATCCGTGCGTTGAGTGATCGGCAAAGGCCGCTTCCAGAATCATATCTTTCGAGAAAAATCCTGAAAACCAGGGGATGCCGGCAAGCGCCAGCGAACCAATCCACATCAGCGCGTAGGTATAAGGAATCTGCCGCCAGATACCGCCCATTCTTCGCATATCCTGCTCGCCCGAGAGCGCATGAATCACCGAGCCCGCACCAAGGAATAGCAGCGCCTTGAAAAACCCATGGGTAAAGAGGTGGAACACCGCCGCCCCGTAAGCCGAAACACCACAGGCAAAGAACATATAGCCCAGCTGCGAGCAGGTGGAATAGGCAATCACCCGCTTGATATCATTTTGCACAAGCCCTACCGAAGCGGCGAAAATCGCCGTAATCGCGCCCACATACGTCACCACCATGAGCGCGGTGGGTGAAAACTCAAACAGCGGTGAACAGCGCGCCAGCATGAAGACACCGGCCGTCACCATCGTTGCCGCGTGGATGAGGGCAGAGACAGGGGTGGGGCCTTCCATCGCGTCTGGCAGCCATGTATGCAGCAGGAACTGCGCCGATTTCCCCATCGCCCCTAAAAACAGCAGCAGGCAGATCGTATCAAGCACCGGCAGGCTCAGGCCAAACACAACCCAGCTTGCGCCCGGGGTCTCGTTATGGAACTCGGCGGCGGCCGCAAAAACCTCACTGAACCCGACCGTGCCGAAGGTCAAAAAAATGGCCGCAATCCCAAGCGCGAAGCCAAAATCCCCCACCCGGTTTACGATAAAGGCTTTCATCGCGGCTGCATTGGCGGTCGGTTTTTTGAACCAGAAACCAATCAGCAGATAGGAACAGAGCCCCACCCCTTCCCAGCCGAAAAAGAGCTGGATAAAATTATCCGCCGTCACCAGCATCAGCATCGAAAACGTGAATAGCGAAAGATAGGCCATGAAGCGAGGGCGGCAGTCATCATGGCTCATATAGCCCACGGAATAAACATGTACGATGGCTGAAACCACCGTCACCAGCACCAGCATCACGGCGGTGAGCATGTCGAGTTTAAGCGCCCAGTTGACTGCGAAATCGCCCGACACAATCCACGGCAGGAGCGTCAGGGTTGTTTCGATTCCCTGAGCGCGTACCTGAGCGAAAATAATCACGGCGCAGATGGCACTCACAACCATGGGCACACAGGTGATGAGCTGCGCACTGACGGCAGAGATTTTCCGCACGAACAGCCCCGTCGCCACCGCACCAAGAAGCGGCAGGAAGACCGTCGCAAGCATCAGTATCTCAAGCGTCATATCATCCTTTCAACTGGTGGATGTCATCCACATCAATCGTCGCGCGCAGGCGGAAAAACACAACCAGAATCGCAAGGCCAATGGCGGCCTCAGCCGCTGCCACGGTGAGCACCAGCATAGCGAAAATCTGCCCGACAAGATCGCCCAGATGCACCGAAAATGTGACCAGATTGATGTTGACCGCAAGCAGCATCAACTCAATCGACATCAGAATCGTGATGATATTTTTACGGTTGAGGCACACCCCGCACACGCCAATCACAAACAGCAGCGTAGAAAGCATCACGAAGTGATGCATGTAAATCGAACCGAACAGCGCCTGGTCACTCATGGCTTGCCCCCTGCCCCGGCTTGACATCCACCAGCGTCACCGCGTCTTCCGGCCTGCGCGATACCTGCTTCAGAATACGCTGGCGGCGCACGCCCGGGCGCGTGCGTAACGTCAGCACAATCGCGCCAATCATGGCGACGAGCAGAATAAATCCCGCCAGCTCAAACAGCACTGCGTATCGGGTGAAAAGCAGCTGGCCGATTGCCTCGGTATTTGCAACCTGCGACGGGTCAGGAATCGGCGCGCGCGCAGCGGCCAGAGGTGCGGAAGTGAAGAGAGACTGGTAAAGCAGCGCCCCCATTTGAACAGCAAGCAGAAGCGCCACGCCAAGGGCTAAAGGCAGATTCTTCACAAAACCTACCCGAAGTTTTTCAAAATTAATGCTGAGCATCATGACAACAAAAAGAAACAGCACCGCCACCGCGCCAACATAGACAATGACCAGTGTCATGGCGAGATACTCCGCCCCCACCAGCACGAAAAGTCCGGCCGCATTGAAAAACGCGAGGATGAGAAAAAACACCGCATGCACCGGGTTACGCGCACCAATCACGGCAAGTGCCGCACCAATCAGCACGGTGGCAAACAGATAAAACACCATGTCGGTAATAGGCAGGGTCATAGATTAGCGATACTCCGCGTCTTTGGCGAGGTTAGCGGCAATCGCCGCCTCCCAGCGGTCACCATTGGCGAGGAGTTTTTCTTTGTTATAAAGTAATTCTTCATGCGTTTCGGTGGCGTATTCGAAATTCGGGCCTTCAACAATTGCATCTACCGGGCAGGCTTCCTGACAGAGGCCGCAGTAAATACATTTGGTCATGTCGATGTCGTAACGTGTGGTGCGGCGGGAGCCATCAGCACGTTCCTCCGCCTCAATCGTGATTGCCTGTGCCGGGCATATCGCCTCGCAGAGCTTGCAGGCAATGCAGCGTTCTTCCCCGTTGGGGTAACGCCTGAGCGCATGTTCGCCGCGAAAGCGCGGGCTAAGCGCGCCTTTCTCAAACGGGTAATTGATGGTGACGGCGGATTTGAACAGCAGATATTTGAGGGTGAGCCCCATGCCGCGCACCAGCTCAACGAGCGTGAAGGAGCGAAGATATGTCATCATTTTACGCATCATTGCCTACTTTGGTAACGTATCGGTGTAAACAAGCCAGCCCGCTGTGCCAACCACCCACAGCAGCGACAGGGGAAGAAAAATTTTCCAGCCCAGACGCATGAGCTGATCATAGCGGTAGCGTGGGAAAGTCGCCCGCACCCAGAGGAAAATGAACAGGCAGAACGCAATTTTGACCGCGAACCAGACAGGGCCGGGGATGAAATCAAGTGATGTATGCGGCGCATACCAGCCACCCAGAAACAGGATGACCGTCATGGCGCTCATCAGAATCATATTCATATATTCGCCGAGGAAAAACAGCGCAAACGCCATGGAGGAATATTCGACGTTGTAGCCCGCCACCAGTTCGCCCTCCGCCTCGGGTAAATCGAACGGCAGGCGGTTGGTTTCAGCCAGAGCGGAAACAAAAAAAACTACGAGCATCGGGAACAGGAAGGAAAAACCGAACCAGTTACCAATGCCGCCTTCCTGCGCGCGCACGATTTCGCTTAAGTTAAGCGAGCCAGCGCAGAGCAGCACGGTGATGATGACAAGCCCGATCGAAACTTCGTAGGAGACCATCTGCGCGCTTGAGCGGATCGCACCAAGAAACGCATACGCCGAGTTCGACGCCCAGCCGGAAATAATAATCCCGTAAACCCCAAGCGAGGAAATGGCGAAGAGGTAAAGAATCCCCACATTGATATCGGCGATAACGAAATCATCCGAAAACGGCACGACTGCCCAGCCCAGAAGCGCCAGCGCAAACGTAATCATCGGCGCCATGAGGAACATGACTTTATTCGCGCGGGTAGGAATAATCGTTTCTTTGAAAATCAGCTTCAGCCCATCCGCAAATGGTTGCAACAGACCGAACGGCCCCACCACATTCGGGCCTTTACGAAGCTGCATCGCGGCGATGACCTTACGCTCAGCATAGGTAAGCATCGCCATGGAGATGATGAGCGGGATGGTGACCACCAGAATCTTCCCCACCGTTTCAAGCAGCGGCAGGAGAACCTCGAGCCATAGCGGCTCGGCGGCAAACTCATTCCACGCTGCGAGAATGGAAGCAATCATGCGGCTTTCCTGGTGTTTTTCATCATCATCTCCGTACACTCAGCCATGGTTTTGCTCGCACGGCTGATAGGGTCTGTACGGTAGAAATTCGTAATCGGATAGTCGAATGTTTCTGCTGAAATTTTCTCATGTACCGCCACGGGCGGAGTACAGGGCGCTGTTTGCGTCACACCGCGCTTGGCAAATACCGGATGCGCCTTCACAAGCGCCGTGCGCAGCTCTTCGCGCGTGGTGAAGGGGAGTTTCTTTTTCATCTGCCGCGCGAGATCGGCGATAATCTGCCAGTCGTCCTTTGCTTCGCCCGGCGGAAAAATCGCGCGGAACCCTTCCTGCACCCGGCCTTCGGTATTGACATAAAGCCCGTCTTTTTCCGTATAGGCGGCGCCTGGCAAAATCACATCCGCCCGGTGGGCGCCTTCGTCGCCATGATGCCCCTGATAGATAACGAAGGCCTTGCCGAAATAATCCATATCAATTTCATCCACACCCAAAAGATATACAAGGCTGATCGCCCCTTCGCCTGTGGCCTTCAGAATCCCTTCCATATCTTTTCCGCCCGCCCCCGGCACAAAGCCAAGATCAAGCGCGCCCACGCGCGCTGCGGCATAATGCAATAGATTAAACCCGTTCCACCCCTCGCGCTGGCAGAAATTGCCGATGGTTTTGGCCGCCGCGTGAATCGCCACCCCATCCGCCCGCGCAAGTGCCGCAGCCCCCAGTATCACCACCGGTTTTTTCGCGGCTTTCAGCTTTGAAGCAAGCGGGTGTTTGCCGCCAGCGATTTCCGCCAGAATTTGGGGATTTTCGCCAAGCTGTGTAACGGGATAGGTGAGATCAAACGCCGCGCCAACATTGTAAGCTTCCATGCCGCCGCGCAAATAGGCTTTGCGCAAACGGGTATTAACGAGCGGTGCTTCATGGCGGGGATTGGTGCCGATCATCAGCACCAGATCCGCCTCTTCCAGCGCCGCAATGGGCGTGTTCATGATGTAATCGCCGCGCGCGCCAGTCGGGATTTTCGCTCCGTCCTGCCGGGATTCAAGATGCTGCACCCCGCGCGCGGTCATGAATGTTTTGAGCGCGAACATACTTTCCGCACAGGCGAGATTTCCGACTATTGCGGCCATCTGTTCCGGTTTGGTCGCGACGATTTTTTCTGCCACCAGCGCCAGCGCCTCCTCCCACGAGGCCGGATGCAGCCTGCCGTTTTTGCGGATATATGGCCGGTCAAGCCGCTGGGTGCGAAGCCCGTCGCACGCATAGCGCGATTTATCGCCGAGCCATTCTTCATTCACTTCTTCATTCAGGCGCGGCAGAATACGCATCACCGCTTCGCCGCGCGTATCCACGCGGATTGCACTGCCCACCGCATCCAGCACATCCACCGATTCGGTTTTTTTCAGCTCCCACGGACGGGCATGGAAAGCATAGGGCTTACTCGTCAGCGCACCCACGGGGCACAGATCAATCACATTGGCTGAAAGTTCCGATGTCAGCGATTTTTCAAGATAAGACGTAATCTCCATATGCTCGCCGCGCCCGACCGCGCCTAGCTCCGGCACGCCGGCAATATCTTCCGCAAAGCGGATACAGCGCGTGCAATGAATACAGCGCGTCATATGGGTTTTGATGAGCGGGCCCATGGATTTATCTTCCACCGCGCGCTTGTGATCGCGGTAGCGGCTCGTGCCAACCCCATAGGCCATGGCCTGATCCTGCAGATCGCACTCCCCACCCTGATCGCAGATCGGGCAATCAAGCGGGTGGTTGATGAGCAGAAACTCCATCACCCCTTCGCGAGCTTTTTTCACCATCGGGGTCGTGGTGAAAACTTCCATTTTATCCGCCGCTGGCAGCGCACAACTGGCCTGGGGCTTGGGCGGCCCGGGCTTTACCTCGACCAGGCACATGCGGCAATTGCCCGCAATATGCAGTTTCTCGTGATAGCAGAAGCGGGGAATCTCCACCCCCACCCGGTCACAGACCTGTATCACCGATTCACCGGGTGTGAACTCAACTTCCTGACCGTCTATTTTCATTGTGGGCATGTTAATTTTCCAAATCTGTGAGCGATAATCCAGCGAGTTCAAGAATCGACATCAAGGTGCCAATTTTTAGGTCTTTCTTAGGATGCGGTACAATCGTTTTATAGCTTCCCTTCACATATTTATGATGACTCCCTTTGACCGACCGCAACACAAATCCATGCCGCAGCAACAGGCGAATCACCTCGCGCGAGTGGTAACTCTTACCCATTGATAAATTGTTCCGTCAGCGTAATGCCGCCGGTGATGGGGACAAAGGTAACATCATTATCCTCCAGATATAACTCCACGGCCTCTTTGATATTTTTAATCGCCTCGTCATAACTGTCGCCCTGACTGGCAACGCCGGTATTGAGACAATGGGCAACGAACTGATTGCCTTCCTGATAAATAACGCATTGGATTTTTTTCATGAGTACTCTCCGTTTATTTTGAGTGTGGGCATGGCATTTCTCTAATTTTTATCTTTTTGCAACGTGCGAACGGCGAGTAAAATGTCATCAATCTTGGCATCTATTCGCTTCGAGCGGAAATATAATTTTATTAGGAAAATCACTGCAACCAATGCAAGAAGATGCGCCAAAGGAGCAAAAGCAATTCCAAGTGCTATTATTTTGATGATGCCTTCCATGTCATGCTGCCTTCCTTGTAAACTCATCAATCCGCCGTTCGATTTCGGGGCGGAAATGCCGCACCAGACCCTGCACCGGCCAGGCGGCTGCATCCCCCAGCGCGCAGATCGTATGGCCTTCAATGCGCCCGGC
>CANHAG010000021.1 GCA_947458525.1 Rhodospirillaceae bacterium
ATGGGCGTAGGCTTTCGGAATCGGCGCCCAGAAAAACATTGAGGCGTCCGGCACCACCAGCCCGTCCCAGCCCGCATCGATCAGCCCCTCGGCCAGCACATCGCGGCGCTCTTTGTAGAGTTTTCGCATCTCCTGCACATAATCCTGCGGGCCGCCCAGCGCGGCTGCGGCCGCCACCTGCACCGGCAGGAATGTGCCATAATCAAGGTAGGATTTGATTTTGGTGAGCGCCGCCACCAGTGTTTTGTTGCCCACGCAGAAACCAATGCGCCAGCCAGCCATAGAATAGCTTTTGGACACGGTGGTAAACTCCACCGCAATGTCCTTCGCACCCTTCACCTGCAGGATGGAAGGCGGCGGGTTGCCATCAAAATAAATCTCGCAGTAAGCAAGATCGGAAATCACATAAATGCCGTAATGCTTACAAATGTCGATCACCTGCTCATAAAACGAAAGATCAACGGTGAAAGCCGTCGGATTGCAGGGGAAATTGACAATCAGCGCCACCGGTTTTTTCGGTGCGGTTTCGATCGCTTTCTTGAGTGATTCAAAAAACTCTGGCCCCGTTTGGTTCGGTATCGAAATGATCTGCGCGCCAGCAATCACAAACCCCCAGACATGGATGGGGTAGGAAGGATCCGGCACAATGAACGAATCCCCCGGGCCAGTAATCGCCTGCGCAAGATTGGCAAGCCCTTCTTTCGAGCCGATGGTCACCACCATTTCTAAGTCCGGATCCAGCTCCACACCAAAACGGCGCTGATAATAGGCGGCCTGCGCTTTTCTCAGGCCATAAATCCCGCGCGAGAGGGAATAGCGGCTGAATTTGGGATCTTTCAGCGTCTCCACCAGCTTGTCGGTGACATGTTTGGGCGGAATGGAGTCCGGATTGCCCATGCCGAAATCGATGATATCATGGCCGCTTGAGCGCGCGGCGGCCTTCATTTTATTGACTTCAGCGAAGACATACGGGGGCAAAAGCCCAATTCGGTGAAACTGATTTTGCATGGCCGTGCCCCGAACTAATAAGCGAGATAATACTGACGCTGACGTGGCGGCGCATAGCGGGAGGGCGGCAGCGTTTTTACATCCTTCAGCACCTCAGGGGAAGCAAGCTCGGCAGGCTTTTCCTGTTCCTGTTCGTTGCTTACTGCTGGTTGTGGCTCTGGCGCAGCCATTGAAACCGGTGCAGCCGGTGCTTCCTGTGTCATCGGCACAAAGGGTGCCACAGTGCTTGCTGGTGACTCAGTGATCATCGCTGGCGCAGGCTTGGGCGCATTAATGCGGTCAGAGGATGGCTGATCCGCTTCATCTTTACTGCCTCCAAAACCCAGACGGCTCCAGAATGATTGAGCTGGTGCTGGTGGCGCCGCCTCTGCTTCTGTTGAGGCGTTATTTTTTGCTTCGGCCACTGGCGCGGCAAGCGCGGGTTGATCGCTCTCCTGTGCATCACTCAAACGACCCAGCAATACGGTTTTGCCGCCACTGGTCGTCACATCAACCGGAGGTGGCGGGGATGCTTCTGCAGGCTCTGGTTTAAATGCGGCAACTGTTTCAGGAAAAGAGGCTGGCTCAGCATCCAGCGCTTCTTTCTGCTCCTGCGCTAGCGCATGGTCAGCTTTGAGCGTAGCCACCTGTTGTTTCTGGTCAGATTTAGCTTTTCCAAATTCCTTTGGCAGCTGCGGCACCGAAGAAAGCTCTGGAAATGGCTCAGCTTCCTCGCCTTGTGGTGCAGGCTGCGGCTTGCCCGCCAGCGAAGAAAACAGGCGCGATATCATGCTTGGCTCGGAGGCGCTGGCATCATCAGCAGCCGAACTAGCCAAAGCCGCCTTTTCAGGCGCGGGCTGGGCAGGCTGCACCTGCATTTCCGAAGCAGCGGCTGGCGGCGGACTGACTGCCGCATTTACAGAAGGCAGCAGCGGCACAAAGCCGCCGACCGTATCTTCCTCTGCAGCAGGCTTTGCAGACTCAGCTTTGACTGGCGCACTGGTAGTGTTCTGCAGCGTGGGCACTGGCTTAAATTCAGCTGTTTGCACTGCATCAGGCACTATTGGTGCCGCCATGCTGGCAGGGAGAGTTTCCGATTTAGCAAGCACTATGGGTTCAGGCTGCGGTGCTACTTTTTCTGTTCCCATCGCGCTTGGCACATTGCCCGCAAAAGGTTTTCTTTCCTGCTTGCGCTCATCGAGTGGCTGGGCAGCGGGCGCATCGCTGGCGCGATCCGGAATGAAACGGTCAAAGAAGCCGGAAGAAACCGTGCCCGGTTCATCGCCCTCGCCATCAGCCATCTCGATGGGCTTGGCAGGAGCAGATGCGACCTTGCGGCCATGTTCGTCATATTGATCAAAGGGGTTATCCGCAGCAGCTGCTGATGCTGCGGGGGCAGCAGCAGGGGCAGGTTGTGCGGCGGCGGGCATGTTCACCGGCGGCTGGTTGCCGGGCATGGCGCCGCCCTGTGGGTTGAGCAGTGGGGCACGGCGCGGGCCGTCTACCATTTGTTCCTTGCGGCCTTCGCGGCCAGTAATTTTGTCAGCTAAGTTGCTGGTGTCGCAGCCGGAAAGCGCCATCACCCCGGCGACAGAAACCAGCAGTGAAAAACGAAAAGGCAAGCGGCGCATCATGGGTCGAATCCTGAGTTGGGTTACACGGTCGCAGGCGTTGCATAAAAACATCTAACGATAGCGTGCGCAAAGGTATATCGTAGGCACGTTTTGAACGCAATTGGCATTTATAGCCAATAAATTTTTTTGGCGATGTCAGCAGAGGCCGAAAGCCCTGCTGGCCGCGCTGGAGGCAGCGTCAAAATACAACCGTATTTTGCAAGCAAACGATATGACACAGGACTCCCACAAACCCGACCTAAGCGAATTCACCCGCAACATGACCAAAGCGGCGGAGCAATGCCAGCGCATTTATCAGGAATTCATGGCGCGCCAGCTGGATAATATCGAGCACAAACCCTTTGACCCCGCTGGTCTGGGCGCGGCGATGACCCAGTGGTTCACGCAGGCGGCGCAGGATCCTTCGAAGCTGTGGGAAAAGCAGCTTGAGTGGTGGCAGGAGTCGGTCAATCTCTGGCAGAACGCAGCAAGCAGGGCGCTTGGAGAAAATCTCAAACCCTACATTGAGGCCGACCCCAAAGATCGCCGTTTTAAAGACGCCGCATGGAACGAGAGCGCGGTGTTTGATTTCATCAAGCAATCTTATCTGCTCACCGCGCGCTGGATGCAGCAATCCGTGCGCGATGTGCCCGGCGTGGATCCGAAAATCATGCAGAAAATTGACTTCTACACGCGCCAGTTTGTGGATGCGATGTCGCCGTCAAACTTCATCATGACCAATCCCGAAGTGCTGAAAGCCACGCTGGAAAGCCAGGGAGAGAATCTGGTGAAAGGTTTCTCGCATCTGCTCTCCGATCTTGAAAAAAGCAAAAGCAATCTTCGCATCAGCATGACGGATTATGCGGCGTTCAAGGTGGGCAAAAACCTTGCGATCACGCCGGGCAAAGTCGTCTATCAGAACGATTTGATGCAGCTCATCCAATACGAACCCACCACCAAAGACGTATTCAAAACGCCGCTGCTTGTCATCCCCGCATGGATCAACAAATACTACATCCTCGACCTGCAGCCGGACAATTCGCTGGTGAAATATCTGGTGGATAGCGGCTACACGGTGTTTGTGATTTCATGGGTGAACCCCGATGAAAAACTCGCGCAAAAAACCTTTGATGATTACATGATGCAAGGGCCGATCGCGGCGCTGGATGCCATCGAAAAAGCCACCGGCGAAAAGCAGGTGTCGATTGGCGCCTACTGCCTCGGCGGCACGCTCACCGCCATCACGCTCGCATGGCTCAAAGCCAAAAAACAATCCACGCGTGTAAAATCGGTGACCTACCTCACCACCATGATCGATTTCGCCGAATGCGGCGAATTATCAGTATTCATTGATGATGAGCAGCTTGAGCTGATGGAATCGCGCATGAAAGAGCTGGGCTATCTCGAGGGCTCGGAAATGGCGATGACGTTTAACATGCTGCGCGCCAATGATCTCATCTGGTCGTTTGTGGTGAATAACTACCTGCTGGGCAAAGAACCTTTCCCGTTCGACCTGCTCTACTGGAATGCGGACTCCACGCGCATGCCCGCCGCCATGCACAGCTTCTATCTGCGCAGCATGTACCAGAAAAACCTGCTGATTCAGCCCGGCGGGATCACCGTGGGCGGTGTGGCGATTGACCTTTCCACCATCAACACCCCCACCTACGTTCTTTCCTCGCGTGAGGATCACATCGCGCCGTGGAAATCCACCTACATCGCCACGCAGACCTACGCGGGCGAGATTCGTTTTGTGCTCGCTGCCAGCGGCCATATCGCCGGGGTGATCAACCCGCCCGCCAAGGAAAAATACTGCCACTGGGTGAATAACATTCCGTATCCAAAATCGCCTGATGAATGGGTGGCCGGGGCGCGTGAAGTGAAAGGTTCTTGGTGGCCGGACTGGCTTACATGGCATCTACCTTATGCAGGCGATAAAGTTGCAGCCCGCAAGATTGCTGGCGCCATCGAAGATGCGCCCGGCAGCTACGCCAAGGTCATCAGTTAGCGTACTTCAATAAAGGTATCGCGCCGCAGGTTGCGCATCAGCTTCTGCGCTTCCAGCTCCAGGCGTTCGGCCAGTATCACATTCTTTACCTGACCGAGATCCACCATTGACGAAGGCTCCACCGGACGTCGCGCGCACAGCATATAAAGCTCAATCCCGCGGTCTGTCGCATAAGGCGAAGAAATCTGCCCTGGCACCAAATTCCCAAGAATGCTCGATAGCGCCTGTGTCAGCTCGTTGGTCGCAATCTCGCGGCGCACCACCTTCATCTCCACATCCTCAAGGTTATCGATCCCGGCAACGCCATCCTCATCGCAACGGCCGGGATGTTTTGCGATCTCTTCGGCGATGGAAAGCAGCGCGCTGGCTTCCTGATTTTCTGCGTCTGGCTTCAACGACAGGACGATCTCCTTCACCGATAGCAGCTCAGCACGTTCGGCCGTTTTTTCCAACGAACGCGCATTATACACCTTCACAATCGTATAGCCCGCCTCTGTGCGTATCGGCGGGGTGATGGTGCCTGCGCTGGCACCCGCCAATGCACGACCAAGCGCGGGGTCAAGCTGCTCCGGACGCACCCAGAGCGAGGGCACATTCGTGCCACGGCCGGAAAGCTGGCGAGAGAGCTCTTCAAAACTTGCGCCCGCGCGCATTTCCGAAGAGAGCTTGGCGGCTGCGGCGCGCACCTCGTTTTCTCGTTTAGGTCGATCCACCGGTAGAATCATGAAAGCAATTTCCAGTTCCTGATGCTCCTTAGGCAGCACCATGGTTTTCTGGCGGGCAAGAGCTTCTTCATCGCTGATGCGGATAGCCGGGCGAATACGCTTGCCCACCAGCTTACCCCAGGCAAGCTGCGCACGAATCTGGTTTTTAAATGTTTCCATGGGCACATTATTCTGCGCAAGCATCTGGGCAATCGCACCGGCTGCCATACCCCGCTGCGACTCAATCCCAGCGATAGCGCTCGCTACTTCCTGATCGCTTACGGTAATATTTTCAGCAGCAGCCGCCTTCGTCTGCAAGCGCTCATCAATCAGCGAGCGCACCACCTGCGGCCGCACACGCGCCAGCGTTTCTGGATTGTTCGTCAGTCTTGTCGTGGCCACAATGAAACGAAGTCTGGCATCAACATCGTAAGAAGAAATCGCCTCATCGCCAACGACCGCGGCAATCGCAAGCCCGCCCTCATTTTTAGCGGCAGGTTTATTAGCAAGGGCGGGGGCGGCCATCAGGGGCACACAGAGAACAAGCCACAGGCGCATCAGTTTACTCCAGGTTCTTAAGGGCGATACGAAACAGGAAGGTGGTGGTGGGTTCGATATCGCGGTCGCGGGTGAATTCTCTGCCTATCATGGTGGTGAAATAGGTGCACTCATTTTTGAACGTGATACCGGTGCTTGCGGCGGGGGTGAAGCTGGTTTCGATATCGCGGCGGCTGGTCACAAACCACTGCCATTCATCGCTCAGCCCAACCACCGCCGTGCCGCTGATTTCTTCTTTATTGGCAAGAATCGGGTCGTTGCTCAGCATCAGGTAATTGCCAGACAATGTCACGCGGTCATAGGTCATGGTTGCGTCCACCTCATTACGCTGCGGCGAAAAATTTTCGCGGTCAAGGCGGAAGCGATACGCCACGGTAAAGGGAGCCAGATCCACCCCCACCTTGCCGACATAATCAGATAGATGGTCGTTCAGATTGTTGGAAAAAGGAAAATTACGATCCGTCTCAGCACGCCAGTGCTGGCCGAGCAGGCCATGAATCGCCGCGCCATCGGCAAATTGCAGCTGGCTGCGCAGGCCATAGCTCACACGCGGGCCTGTTTCCACGCGGTCATAGCCGGTAAAGCGGTTGGCATCAAACAGGTTGGTATCGGTAAATTCGGGCACGCGGCTATCTTCGTTGGGAATCTTTTCCGGATTACCGCCCAGCGGGCTTGCCGCCATCGCCACCACCGGCTCCAGCAGCACACTCTGCCCACCTTCCAACCGGTTGATAAATGGATAGCGCCAGCTCGCCGATACTTCAGGAATCATACGGCCGGTGGTGCCTTCAAATTGCCTGCCATCCGCCAGCGCCACATCTTCGACGCTATACACATCACCACGCAGGCGCGTCTGAACCTCGAGAATCTGGCCATCCGCCGTAATGTAGGGGAGCTTCCAGCCGCCGGTCATCGAAAGGCGGCGGCTCTTGGGGCCTTCATCGCGGGCAAGCACGGTGGCATTCGCAGTCAGCATGGTGCGCGTGTTATAGCGGCCGGGGTCGCTTTCATACATCATATCGACCTGCGGTAGCACGGTGGGAATACGCGCGGAATCGTCCTGCGCGGTGAGCCCCTGAAATGCCAGCGCCTGCGCCCGAAGAAAACTGCGATCCCCGGGTTGGGTCAGGTTGTAGTGCTCGACAAATGCGCGTGAGGTCAGCTGCGTGTCCTGACTGAATTTATAACGGCGCAAGTAGGTATCATCGGTGGTGCGGCGCACATCAAACCCAACATCCGTGTCCTCATCATAAACAAACTGCCCCTTAGCATTAAAATGCCCGCGAATCTCATTGCCGTTATCGACAAAACCCAGCGCATTGCGGTCTTTCGGGCGGGTAATACTACCATCGGTAATCAGGCTGCCACTATCAAACTGCTGGCGATATTCCCCCGCCATCACCAGGCCTTCCTGTGTGGTAAAATAGGGGGTGAGAGTCAGGTCTTGATCTTGCCCAATCACATAGTAATACGGGGTTTTCACGACCGTACCGAGATTGCCATTAGCCTGCAATTCCGGCGTCAGAAAACCACTTTTATTATCTGCGCCGGGCGTGGCATGCGAAAGATAGGGCGAGTAAAAGACCGGCAGGCCAAATGCCTCCAGCTGCACATCGTTATAGATCACTTCCTGCGCCGCTTCATCGATACGCACGCGCTCAGCCTTGAGCTGCCACATTGGTTCCTTGGCCTCGCCATCGTCGCATACCACGCGGCAGGGCGAATAGACCGCCCGATCAAGTTCCGTCACCTGCTCGTTAATCTTGCGGCCGCGGGTGGAAGCAAAGAGCGAGCCATCCGCCAGCCGCGCACGAAAATGGCGAATCACGCCGGCGCTCATATCGTCGCGCAGCTCCATTTCATCAGCAAATACCACATGGCCGCCCGCATCCATCAGGCTAACCTCGCCCCTGGCCTTCACGCGGCCGTTTTTCTGATCATAAGAAAGTTCTCGCGCCAGAAGCACGGTCTCGCCCTGCACCACCTCCACATTGCCGGTGGCGACCACCTCTTCGCTTTCCTGATCATACGCCACATCATCAGCAGAAAGCACGACCGGCTCATCCTCACTCACTGAGGAGCCGCTGCCATCAAAATTCGGTCGCTCAAACTGCTGCTGAGCATATGCCTGAAAAGGAAGCATGCAGATGCCAGCAAGTAACAACGAAGCTCTGCCTAATTTTATAATCTGAGCGTTTCGTGCCTGCATATATCTCACATAAGCTCGTTTATCAAACTCGCTGCGGTGAGGGAAGCGCGCAGCGATGGAGTCCGAGGGAATCTCCACTGCACGTGTCCCACAAAGCCACCTGGCGTAGAGGGAAGAAGATTCCCCGCCGCATTAGAGCTTTCAATGGAGATTGCTCCACAGCCTGCGATAGGCCACAAACATAAATCCGGTAAAGACCGCAAGGAAGAACAGCACCTTGATACCCATCTGTTTGCGCTCTTCCATCTCTGGCTCGGCTGCCCATTGCAGGAAGATAGTCACATCACGCGCCATCTGGTCGATGCTGGCCTGCGTGCCATCCTGATAGGCCACCTGCCCATCGGAAAGTGGCGCCGCCATCGCGAGCGCCTTGCCCGGGAAATAAGGGTTGTAGTGCATACCGGCGCCAAGTGTCACATCGGCCGGTGCAGGCACATAGCCGGTCAGCAGCGAATAAAGATAGTTCGCGCCATTGTCGCGTGCTTTGACAATCAGGCTCAAATCCAGCGGATAGGCGCCGTTATGGGTAGCGCGTGCCTGATTCTCGTTGGCAAACGGCGAAGGAAAATAGTCTGACGGCTTACCGGGGCGCTCAAACATTTCGCCTTCTTCGTTGGGACCATCTTTGATTTGATAGGTCGCCGCCAGCGCTTTGATCTCCGCTTCGGTAAAGCCAATATCCGCAAGGTTACGAAAAGCAATACGCTTGAGACCATGGCACGCTGCACACACTTCCTTATACACCTGAAAGCCGCGCTGCGCCGCCTGCTCATCCACCGTGCCGAATACGCCTTTAAACGGCCATTCGACACTGCGCGCCGGTTTATAGTCTCCGGCAGCGTAAGCAGCAGCGGCAGTAAGAGAAAGAAAAGCCAGCGTTGTGGCGGTGATTCGGATTGTTTTTTTCATAGGTTCCTCAATCAGTGCGCAGCCGCAGGTTTCGTCAGCACCGCGTCACTGATGCTTCGTGGCAGTGGCAGCGTTTTCTCATTCTTCGACAAGAACCACAGCGCCACGAAATAGCCGAAATAAATCGTCATCGCCACACGCCCCATGATGACATAGATGCCATCTGCCGGCATCGCCCCCAGCCAGCCAAGGAAAAACATATTGACGATAAACAGCCAATAAAGCGGCTTAAAGAGCGGGCGGAAATCGCCGCTTCTGACAGGCGAGCGATCAATCCACGGCAGCGCAAACAGAATCATAATCGAGCCGAACATCGCGATCACACCGGCCAGCTTGGCATCCATGAACACGATGCTCGTGAGGGGAATGCCAATATCGGGCGTCGCGCGCAGAATCGCATAGAACGGCAGGAAATACCATTCCGGCACGATGTGCGGCGGGGTCACCAGCGGATTCGCGGGGATGTAGTTGTCCGGGTGCCCGAGCACGTTCGGCGCAAAAAACACGAAACTGAACATAAAAATCAAGAACACGCCGAAGCCGAAAAAGTCCTTGTAGGTATAGTAAGGATGGAAGGGCACCGTATCCTGCGGCGTTTTCACATCAATCCCCAGCGGGTTGTTCGAACCATGGACGTGCAGCGCCCAGATATGGAGAACCACCACGCCGACAATCACAAACGGCAGCAGGAAATGCAGCGAGTAGAAACGATTAAGCGTGGGGTTTTCCACCGAGAAACCACCCCATAACCAATGCACAATCGGCTCGCCGATGCCGGGAATCGCAGAAAACAGGTTGGTGATCACGGTCGCGCCCCAGAAGCTCATCTGCCCCCATGGCAGCACATAGCCGAGAAAGGCGGTCGCCATCATCAGCAGGAAAATCACCAGTCCCAGCCACCACAAAATTTCGCGCGGCGCTTTATAAGAACCATAATACAGGCCGCGGGAGATATGGATATACAC
>CANHAG010000022.1 GCA_947458525.1 Rhodospirillaceae bacterium
GACGGGTTGTTGCCTGCGGAATTTTTTTCCAACCTGTTTCCCGCGTAGATAATACCAGAGTTTTTTTTCTGCTTCGGTCTGGTTTTTTCGTAAAGTCTGCGCGTAAATCTGAGTTGTTTTTGAAAAAGGCTTTATAGATTCACCCCCACCCGCGCGCTTTGGCGCGCGACCTCCCCCCTCAAGGGGGAGGGTGTTTTTAGCTGCGTCACTTGCCCCACCCCATTCCTTACCCTCAAGGGGGGGGTTGTTTTTGGCCGCGCCACTTGCCCCGCACCATTCCTCCCCCTTGAGGGGGGAGGTCAGGTGGGGGTGACCTTGTTTTGAATCGGCAACCAACATCACCATCCCCCCGGCCTATGGGTGAAGCCCGCCGCCTGCTCAATCACATGCGCAGCTTTGAAGATTGTTTCCTCATCAAAGGCGCGGCCAATCAGCTGCAGCCCAAGCGGCAGACCGGCGGCGGAAAGTCCGGTGGGTAGCGCCAGCCCCGGCAGACCCGCAAGCGAGGTGGGCACGGTGAACACGTCATTCAGATACATGGCCAGCGGGTCGTCCTGATTCTCGCCGATGGCAAACGCATCCGACGGGGCGGTGGGAGTGAGCAGCAAGTCGCATTTCTCAAACGCCTGAGAGAAATCCTGCGCGATGAGCGCACGCACACGCTGCGCCTTTTTGTAATACGCATCATAATACCCGGCGCTCAGAACATAGGTGCCTATCAGAATCCGGCGTTTGACCTCCGAGCCAAACCCGGCGGCGCGGGTTTTTTCATACATATCATTCAGCGCGTCGCCCTCATCCATCACGCGCAGGCCATAACGCACCCCGTCATAACGCGCGAGGTTGGAGGAACATTCGGCCGGCGCAATGATGTAATAGGTCGGCAGCGCATAGCGCGTATGGGGCAGCGATACCGGCACAATTTCCGCCCCCGCCGCTTTCAGCATTGCTTCGCCTTTCTCCCACTCAGCGAGAATATCAGCGCGCATCCCGTCCATTTTATATTCTTTGGGAATCCCGATTTTAAGGCCTTTAATGCTGGCGCCGAGTGCCGCCTCAAAATTTGGCACTGCAAGGCGGGCGGAGGTGGAATCTTTCGCATCATGCCCGCTCATCACGCCGAGGCAAATCGCCGCGTCGCGCACACTGCGCGTCATGGGCCCGGCCTGATCAAGCGAGGAAGCAAAGGCGATAATGCCCCAGCGTGAGCAGCGGCCATAGGTGGGTTTGATGCCGACAATACCGGTGAAAGACGCAGGCTGGCGGATGGAACCGCCCGTATCCGTTCCCGTTGCCATATAGCCAAGACCCGCCGCCACCGCCGCTGCCGAGCCACCAGAAGACCCGCCGGGCACGAGGTTTTTCTCTGGTGCGTCCTTGCGTTTCCACGGGTTCACGCAAGGGCCATAGGTGCTCGTGATATTGGCCGAGCCCATGGCAAATTCATCCATATTGGTCTTGCCCAGCATCACCGCACCGGCATCGAATAATTTCGCGCTGACGGTTGATTCATATTCCGGCTTGAAGCCCGAAAGAATCTTCGAGGCGGCTTGTGATGCCACACCCTTGGTACAGAATAAATCCTTAATGCCAATGGGGATGCCTTCGAGCGCCCCGCCCTCGCCGCGCGCTAGTTTTGCATCACTCGCTTTGGCCTGCGCCCGCGCCATTTCCGGCGTCAGATGCACATAGGCATTGAGCGTGGGATTATGTTTTTCAATGGCCGCAAGATGCGTCTCCGTCAACTCGCTGGCGGAAATCTTTTTCGCCCGTAGCTGATCGCGGATTTCAGCGAGTGTCATGTGGGTGGGGTTAGTCATCACTCAATCACTTTCGGCACGGTGAAGCAGCCATATTGCGCGCCCGATGCGTTCTTCAGCACCTGTTCCTGCATAGTGCCATCCGTCACCTTATCTTCGCGCCAGGGCAGGGTCTGGTTCGACACGCTGGCAAGCGGCGCCACCGCTTCCGTATTCACTTCGCCCAGCTGCTCAATCCATTTCAGAATGCCATTAATCTCGCGCGCATAATGGGGGATTTCCGCCTCCGTCAGCCGGAGGCGGGCGAGCTTGGCGACGTGACGCATTTCGTGATCGGTAAGTGCCATAGGGCGCTGGTTTTACTCTAGCTTTGCCGCCAAAAGCAAGTATTACTAAGGCCATGCACGCCCACACCCACGACACTCAGGAATTTTTTGCCCTGCTGCCCGCTAAGGGTCGGCTGATGGCGCTTGATGTGGGTACGAAAACCATTGGTCTCGCGCTGAGCGATGCTGAGCGCATCATTGCCTCGCCCTTAACACTGATTGCGCGCAGCAAACTCTCAAAAGATTTAGCAACCCTCGCCGAACTCGTGGCCACGCATCAGGTGGCGGGGTTCGTCATTGGCTATCCGGTCAATATGGATGGATCCGAAGGCCCGCGCTGTCAGGCCACGCGCCAGTTTGCGCGTGATCTTTGCGTGCACCTGCCCCTGCCCTGCCTGCTTGCAGATGAACGGCTTTCGACCGTAGCCGTAAGCCGCATGATGACGGAAGAAGCAGATCTAAGCCGCGCCCGCCGCGCGGAGCTGGTCGATAAACTCGCCGCCACGTATTTATTGCAGGGCGTGCTGGATAGTCGTGAAACCTGAAGTCTGCCAATTAAAACCATCCCCCGCTGGCGGGGGGTCGAATCTGCGAAGCTGATTCGGGGGGGTGGTATAATAACTCCACATCAGAACACCCCCTCGAATCCGTAAGAACGGATTCGGTCCCCCGCCAGCGGGGGACGGGAATAAGAGGACGGAAACTACCTTGCTAACTTCCGATTCCTAATTTCCCGCTTGCCGAACCAAAAACCGCCCTGCTACGCTCGTGGGTGAGCGTATGCGCGTACGCGTACGCGAGGGGAGCGAACAGATTATGGACGCATTGGGGCTGATTGCGGCATTGCTGATGGCCTATCTCATCGGCAGTATTCCCTTTGGGGTGATTCTTGCGCGTATTTATAAACTGCCCGACCCGCGCTATTTCGGCTCGGGCAATATCGGCGCCACCAATATGCTGCGCAGCGGGCGGAAGGATGTGGCAGCAGCCACCCTGGTGCTGGATGGGCTGAAGGGCATTGCCGCCGTTCTGGTGGTGGAGGCGATAGATCCGAATGCGGGCGCGCTGGGCTTGGCCGCCGCCGTGGTGGGGCATAGTTTTCCGCTCTGGCTTAATTTCAAAGGCGGTAAGGGTGTTGCCACCATGATGGGGGGCTTACTCGCCTTTTCTTTCACCGTGGGCGCGGCCACCGCGCTCATCTGGATTGGCATGTTCTACTATAAACGCATCTCTTCACTTGCTGCGCTCGTTGCGTTTTCCTTCGCACCCTTTATCGCCTTACTGCTGGAAAACGGGGTCAGCGCGCTCGTGATTCTGCTCACCGTGCTGCTGATTGTTTATAACCACCAGTTCAATCTCCGCCGGCTGGCCAAAGGCACCGAGCCGAAATTTGAATGGGGAAAGAAAAAAGAATGACGTTCATTCCCCACCCTTCCCTGCGCGGGTCAGACCCTGTGGATGTGCTGCGGCTGATTCGCAGCGAACAGGTAGGGCCTGCGACGTTTTTCCATCTCGTGAAATTCTGCGGCTCGGTAGCGAAGGCGCTTGCCATGGCGCCAGAGATGAGCCGGCGCGGCGGGCGCGCCAAGCCCATCCGCATCACCCCCCGGGCGGAAGCCGAGCGCGAATATGAGGCACTCAGAAAATTTGGCGCACAGGTGGTGATGTATGGGGAGGAAACCTATCCCCGCCTGTTGCAGGTGGTGGCGGATGCGCCGCCCATGCTGACCGTCAGGGGACATGCGCATTTATGGAATCACGAAAAAATCATCGGTATCGTGGGTGCGCGCAATGCCTCGGCCAATGGCTGCGCCTTCGCCCGCAAGCTCGCGCATGAGCTGGCAGAGGCGGGCTATCTCGTTGTCTCCGGCCTTGCTCGCGGTATCGATGCGGCTGCCCATCGCGGTTCACTGGCCAGGGGCACGGTTGCCGTCATTGGCGGGGGCATCGATAACATCTACCCACCCGAAAACGCCGCACTTTATGAAGAAATCGCCGCTACGGGTGCGATTATTTCTGAAATGCCTTTCGGCATGAACCCGCATGCGCGCTCCTTCCCCGGCCGTAACCGCATCATCGCCGGCATGAGTCGCGGCGTGGCGGTGATTGAGGCTTCGCTCAAATCCGGCTCTCTTATTACCGCTCATTTCGCGCTTGATTACGGGCGCGATATTTTCGCCGTACCCGGCTCGCCCATGGACCCGCGCTGTCAGGGCACGAACCGCCTCATCCGCGAGGGCGCCACGCTGCTCGAATCGGTGGCGGATATTGTCACCAATCTTTCTGATATGGCACGCCTGCCGCTGGCCGAACCTGAAATCGGTAATTTCGCTGAAAGCGCCATGGTAAGTGATTCCAGCTTGCTTGATGACGCGCGGGCGACTATGACCGCGGCCTTAAGCCCAAGCCCCACCGCACTTGAGGATGTGATGGCAGCCACCGGCCTGCCGCCGCAGCTGGTCATGGCGGTGCTGCTGGAGCTGGAGCTTGCAGGGCGTCTTGAGCGCCACCCGGGGGGGCGGGTAAGTTTAATCCGTGGAGAAGATATCGCGTATGGTTAAATCGGTCGTTGTTGTGGAGTCGCCCGCCAAGGCGAAAACCATCAATCATTATCTGGGCAGCGATTTCACCGTGCTGGCCTCGTTCGGCCATGTGCGCGACCTGCCTTCGAAAGACGGATCGGTCAAGCCGGATGAAGATTTCGCCATGACCTACGAAGTGGATGCGGATTCCAAGCGCCCGCTTTCGGCGATTTCCAAAGCGCTCAAAGGCGCGGATACGCTTTACCTCGCCACCGACCCGGACCGCGAGGGCGAGGCTATTTCCTGGCATGTGCTTGAGGCGCTGAAAGAAAGCAAATCGCTGGGTAAAGACGTGGCGGTACACCGCATCACTTTCAACGAAATCACCAAGAAAGCGGTGACATACGCAGTCGCCCATCCGCGCGCGATTGATATGGATCTGGTCAATGCCCAGCAGGCGCGCCGGGCGCTTGATTACCTTGTGGGCTTCAACCTGTCGCCCGTGCTCTGGCGCAAGCTGCCAGGTAGCCGCTCCGCCGGGCGCGTGCAGTCGGTAGCCTTACGCCTCATCTGCGAGCGCGAGGCGGAAATCGAAGTCTTCACCGCGCGGGAGTATTGGGACATCACGGCAAATCTCGCCACCGCACAGGGTGCAAAATTCACCGCACGGCTGATGGAGTTTAACGGCCAGAAGCTTGAAAAATTCTCGCTGCCAAGCGCCGCCGAGGCCGAGCGTGTACGTCAGGTGCTTACCGCCTGCCAGTTCAGCGTCACCCGTATTCAGCCCAAAACCACGCGGCGTATGCCTTATGCGCCTTTTTCCACGTCCACCTTGCAAATGGAAGCTTCACGCAAGCTTGGGTTCGGCGCGAAACGCACCATGCAGGTGGCGCAGAAACTCTATGAGGCCGGGTTCATCACCTATATGCGTACCGACGGAATCACGGTCTCGCAGGACGCAATCGCCGAAGCCCGCGCCATGATCGGCAAGGAATATGGTGAGGCCTATGTGCCCACCGCCGCGCGCCAGTATAAAACCAAAAGCAAAAACGCACAGGAAGCGCATGAGGCCATTCGCCCGACCGATCTCTCCCGCCGCCCGGAAATCGCCGCCCGCAGCCTCGATGACGAGCAGGCGCGGCTTTATGAGCTGATCTGGAAACGCATGGTCGCCAGTCAGATGGAAGCAGCGGTCTATGATCAGGTGGCGGTGGATTTGCGTGATGCAACCGGCACGCATCTCTTGCGCGCGACTGGCTCGGTGCTGAAATTTGACGGGTTCCTGTGCCTTTATCAGGAAACCATCGAAGAAGACCAGAAAGACGAAACAAAAAAAGACGCGGACGAAAGCGAGGAAGAGACCAGCCAGCGCCTTCCCGCCATGGCCGAGGGGGAGGCAGTGAAAAATACGGGCATCAATGCCCACCAGCATTTCACCACCCCGCCCCCGCGCTATTCGGAGGCCTCGCTCGTCAAGCGGCTCGAAGAGCTTGGCATTGGCCGGCCTTCCACCTACGCCTCCATCATCTCGGTGCTGATTGACCGCGGCTATGTGACGCTCGAGAAAAAACGCTTTGTCGCCGCGACCCTCGGGCGCATTGTCACCGCCTTCCTCATGACGTTTTTCACACGCTATGTGCAGTATGATTTCACGGCGGAAATGGAAGATACGCTTGACGATATTGCCGATGGCGAGAAACCGTGGAAAGAAGTGCTGCGGCTCTTCTGGAAAGATTTTTACGCCCGGATTGAGGAAAGCAAGAAACTCTCCATCAGCGACGTATTAAGCGGTGTCGAGCATATGCTGGAGCCGATGTTGTTTGGGGTCGGTGACGCCCTAGAAAAAGCGCGCATCTGCCCCAGCTGCAACACCGGCAGGCTCGGGCTTAAGACCGGCAAATTCGGCGCGTTCCTTGGCTGTTCGAATTACCCGGAATGTAATTTCACCCGCCAGCTTGGCGAAGGTCAGGCAGGCACTGAGGCCGCAAGCGCAGGGGAAACAGAGTTCCCGAAAATTCTTGGCAAAGACCCTGCCAGCGGCGAGGCCGTGTCATTACGCAAAGGGCCTTACGGTGTCTATGTGCAGCTGGGCGAGGGCGCAAAACCCAAACGCACTGGCCTGCCCAAAGGCACAAGCCCAGCAAGCGTAACGCTCGAGATGGCGCTGGAGCTTTTGCGCTTGCCGCGCGAAATTGGCGCCCACCCGGAAACGGGCGAAATGATTACCGCCAATATCGGCCGCTATGGACCCTATCTTTTCTATCAGGGCAAATATGTGAATCTGAAAGAGGGGGATGACCTCCTCACCATTGGCATGAACCGTGCCGTCGCGCTGATTGCGGAGAAAGCAGCCGGCAAAGGCGGGCGCGGCGGCGGGGTGGAAACGCTGAAAGATCTGGGCGCGCACCCGGAAACGGGCGAGGCGGTGAAGATCCTCAAAGGCCGCTATGGGCCTTACATCAAATTCGCCGGTAAAAACATCACCCTGCCCAAGGGCACGGAAGCTGAAAGTTTTACGCTTAGCGAGGCAATCGCGTTGCTGCCCCGCGCCACCGCCAAGAAATCCGCGAGCAAAAAACCGGCAAAGAAGAAAAAAACCTAGCGCCCGGCATCATTTTCGCTAGCTTCCATAACTATGAACACACCCCGCGCCCGTATTTACCAGCCTGCCAAAACCGCCATGCAATCGGGCAAGGGGAAGGATTCGTGGGTGCTCGAATATCTACCCACCACTCCTGCTTCGCCTGACTCGCTCATGGGGTGGAACAGCATGCGCGATACGGAGCTTGAACTTTCCCTCAAGTTCGACACGAAGGAACAGGCCATTGCGTTCGCCAAAGCCAAGCAGTTGGAATTTGAGATTGCACTGCCGCAGGTGCGCAAGACACCGCCCAAGGCCTATGCTGGCAACTTTTCCTTCGCCCGCCGCCGCGCCTATGCGGAGGATCAATAGGCTGCAGGCCAGATTCTTCATCTCCCGATTACCGTGCGTTATGCTTCTCGCCACTCCACGGCCTTCTGCCCTGCCAGTCGCGGCTGGTTTCGGCGCGAATCCTGCCATTCTCAATAAATAATCCGACAACGCCCTGCGTATAGTAACTGTTAAATACTCGCGTGGCACTGTCGCACCGCGCATCTTTCAGCCGCGTGAGAATAAACCTGCTCATGGCACAATCTTCCGCAAGGGCTTCGTAATATTCGGGGAACGCAATGCGCATACCCGCCACTTCTGCCACGCACCCATGGCGATCACAGCCCCAGGCCTTGGGGTTATAGGGCAGTTTTGCCGAACCCGTGCCATTCGCCCACAACTCCGGAATCAGCGACTGCGCACGCCCGCGCACCAGCACATACCCATCCTCTTTCCGTATCGCGATTTGTTTAAGCTCGGCCGTGGCCATCACATCTGGCAGATGAACGGTGAGAAGCGACGCCACACCAAGCACCATCGGCATGATTCCCGCCCAGCGCAGGCGGCCAGAAAGCATACACAGCCAGATAAGCCCGGCTACAAACAGCGCCGCACCCCAGCCCGGCAGTGAGGGCAGAAAGGTGAGCGCATGCGGCAGGCCGGAGATAAATTCGGCCACGCGCAACATGGCCTCAATGCCGTAATACATGATCTTGAGGGCGAATGCCTCGACCCCAAGCGGCAGCAGCAGAAAATACAGCGCCACCATGGGCATGATGAGCGCCGCCACCACCGGGCTAAGAAGCGCATTGGCAAACACGCCGTAAAGCGCCAGATTATTGAAATGGTGGATGACCAGCGGCGCGGTTGCGCCTTCGGCCACGACACTCACCATCACCATCCAGACGAGGTAGGTGGCAAACGCGCCCGGGCTGAAACGCAAGGGCGGTGCCTTGCGTGATTCGAGGTAGGCGATGATCGCCATGGTCGCCACAAAGGAAAGCTGAAAGCCCGGTTCCAGAAGGTCAGACGGATCGTAAAGCAGCATGAACAGCGCGGTGAGCACGAGGGAACGCATGGGGATCACTTCGCGGTCAAACAGCACGGCGAAGAGAATCAGCGCCATCATCACATAGGCGCGGATGGCCGAAAGCATGAGCCCGGTAATGAGGAGATACCCCGTAAGCCCGATAAGCGTGACAACCGCCGCGACCTGCTTGGCGCGCGGGCGCTGACCAAAGCCGGGAATGGGCAGCATGATAAGCCGCGCTCCGACAAAAAGAATGGCCGCAATCATCACCATATGCGTGCCGGAAATAGCGATGATATGCACCAGATTCGCCGCGCGCAGCTGGTCAAACGTGGCTTGTGGAATCGCCGAATCCTCCCCCGTAATCAGCCCGGCGGCAACCGCCCCGTGCGGCAGGGGAAGGGTGGCCATAATCTCAGTGGTAAGCGTATGTCGCCAGCGGGCCCACATGGCGCGCCACCCCTCTCCTTCCCTCCCCTTCGCGAGGATGGTGATGGGGTTAAGCCCATACCCCACCGCCCCGATATCGCGGAAAAAGAAATAGCGCGCGAAGTCAAAACTATGGGGCAGCGCCGGCCCCATGGGCGGCAAAAGCCCGGCATTCAGCCGCACCTTGTCCCCCAGTTGCAGGTCAGGAATCTGGCCGCGCAGCGCGAGCCGCACACGCTTTGGCGTTTCGTCGGGCGTAAGCCCCGCAACCGTTACCTGAGCGAGCGTGATACGGTGCCCCTTGGCCGTTATCTCGATAGTTTCGATGATGCCTGTAACCGGGCGCGGGCTGGTGGCGCGCTCAAGCATGGTATGGCGTATCTGCGCGGTGTAAAACGCCGCCCAGAAAAGCCCCAGCGCCAGTAGAAATGCGCCCAATGCCGCAGCTTGCGCCGGATGCGCGCGCCTGCGCCAGCGCCACCACCAGACCCCCAGCAACGCTGCGGCGAAGGCAAGGGGCATGAGCGGCGGCTCAGCCGGCAGGGCGAAATAAAATGCGATGCCAGCGATAAAAGCGAGCGGCATCAACAGCAGACCCGCCGTAGCTTCGCGCCAGAGAGTCAGGGTGTTTTTACGATTCAGCATTTCACTCGTTATCTACTCCGTATGCGATGGGTTATGAATGGAGTTCCCCTCACCCGCTGCGGCTAAGTGCTGAAGCACTAAGCCTCGCTGCCCTCTCCCGTAAACGGGAGAGGGGAAAATAAAAAGATGTGTCTACCTCTTGTCCCCTCTCCCGTTTACGGGAGAGGGTTAGGGTGAGGGGACGCGCGAAGCGCAACCTAATACTGGTGAGGGGACGCGCGAAGCGCAACCTAATACTGGTGAGGGGACGC
>CANHAG010000023.1 GCA_947458525.1 Rhodospirillaceae bacterium
CCCGCACATGGAGCAGAAATGCGCGACCTTCGCACCATCCGCTGGCAAGGTTTCGTCGTGATAGTCGCGCGCGGTGTCGGGGTCTAAACTCAAGTTAAACTGATCCTCCCAGCGGAATTCAAACCGGGCGCGGGAGAGCGCGTCGTCGCGCAACTGCGCCGCCGGGTGCCCCTTCGCTAAATCTGCGGCATGGGCGGCGATTTTATAGGCAATCACCCCCTCTTTCACATCGTCGCGGTTGGGCAAACCGAGATGCTCTTTCGGCGTGACATAGCACAGCATGGCAGTACCGAACCAGCCGATCATGGCGGCGCCAATCGCGCTTGTGATATGGTCATAGCCCGGCGCGATATCGGTGGTGAGTGGCCCAAGCGTGTAAAAAGGTGCTTCGTGGCAGGCCTCGAGCTGCTTATCCATATTCTCTTTGATTTTGTGCATCGGCACGTGTCCGGGGCCTTCGATCATCACCTGACAATCATGCTTCCACGCGACTTGCGTGAGTTCTCCAAGCGTTTTCAGTTCGGCGAATTGCGCGGCGTCATTCGCATCCGCAATGCTGCCCGGACGCAGCCCGTCGCCCAGGCTGAAGCTCACATCATAGGCCTTCATGATTTCGCAGATTTCTTCAAAATGCGTGTAGGTGAAATTTTCCTTATGGTGGGCAATGCACCATTTGGCGTGGATGGAGCCGCCGCGGCTGACAATCCCCGTCACCCGTTTTTCGGTGAGCGGCACAAAAGGAAGGCGCACACCGGCATGAATGGTGAAATAATCCACCCCCTGCTCGGCCTGTTCAATGAGTGTGTCGCGGTAAATTTCCCATGTTAAATCTTCCGCCACCCCGCCGACTTTTTCAAGCGCCTGATAGATAGGCACAGTACCCACCGGGACGGGCGAATTACGCAAAATCCATTCGCGCGTGGCGTGGATGTTTTTGCCGGTGGAAAGATCCATGATTGTATCCGCCCCCCACCGAATCGCCCAGACCATTTTTTCCACTTCTTCGGCAATCGAGGAAGTAATCGCCGAATTGCCGATATTGCCGTTGATCTTCACCTTGAAATTACGGCCGATGATCATCGGCTCCAGTTCGGGATGGTTGATATTGGCGGGGATAATCGCGCGGCCTCTGGCCACCTCGTCGCGCACAAATTCAGGCGTGATGAGGGCGGGGATGAATTGAGGAAATGAGGAATTGAGGAGTTGAGGATTTGATGAACCCTTTTCGTCATTTCGTCCCCCCGTCATTTCGTGATTTCGTCCCGCCCTGCCCTCATTCTCCCGAATCGCAATATATTCCATCTCCGGCGTGATGATGCCGCGCTTGGCATAGGCCATCTGTGTCACCGCGCCACTGCGCGCTCGGCGGGGCTGAAGCGGCAGGCTTGGAAACTGCATGCCCTCACCCGTCGCCGCTACATTTCTCCCCTCGGGAGAGGCCACACTCCGCATGGTGGATTTTGGGTGAGAGTTTTGCTGCCGCGCGCGCACACCATTATCCTCTGGCTTCACGCTGCGGCCTTCATACTCCTCACTATCCCCCCGCGCGGCAATCCACTCCGCACGTAGTTTGGGCAGACCGCGCGTGATGTCGATTTCCGCCGCCCCGTCTGTGTAGGCGCCGGAACAATCATAGACGGTGAGCGGATCTTCAGTAGATTTCTTCGAGAGCATAATCTCGCGCATCGCCACCCCCACGCCCATCAGACGCGCGCTGCCTTCCACATATTTCTTGCGCGATCCGGGCAATGCGCCGGTGGTGACGGTGAAGGGTTCTGCCCCTTCCTCACCCACCGGGGGAGAGGGTTGGGTGAGGGGGCGAGGCGAGGAAGCAGTATCGGCAACTAATTTCGATGTCATGGGGCTACTCTTGCGCTATAGGGTGGTGATGACCCGCAGCACTACCACCCCTCGCCAAAACGCGCAAATAAAACCAAGTAAATTACTCACGTTTCATCTCGCGCTGCAGCACTGGTATCAAACGCATGGCCGCCATGACCTGCCCTGGCGCAAAACGCGCGATCCCTACCATATCTGGGTGAGTGAAATCATGCTGCAGCAGACACAGGTGGCGACCGTGCGCGACCGCTACTACGAGCCATTCCTGAAAAAATTCCCGACGCTTGAAGCGCTTGCCGCCGCCCCGCGCGAAGCGGTGATGAAAGCGTGGGAGGGGCTTGGCTATTATCGCCGTGCCGCGCATCTGCATGAGGCAGCGGCGCAGCTTGCCCCGCCGTCATTGCGAGGCGGGCTTAAGGCCGCCGAAGCAATCCAGCGCGCCGAGTCGTCGGCGCAGAGTATTTCTTTCGCTGGATTGCTTCGCTACGCTCGCAATGACGAGCTACCACCACTTGCGACGCATTACGCATTACTCACCACCCTGCCCGGTATTGGCCGTAACACGGCGCATGCGATTCTCGCTTTTGCCTACCATCAGCCGGTGGCGGTGATGGAGGCCAATGTCAAACGTGTGGTGGCGCGGGTTTTTGCACTCGCACAGCCGAAAGAAACTGAGCTTTGGGCGGGCGCGGAAATACTCATGGGACTACCCATGCGTTTATCTAAGCCAAGTTCAAGGAGCACCCGCGCACAGGGAGGGCGCGTAGCAGCGCTACGTAACCGAACCGAGCACGGACGCGACAAAGAAATTGGCCAGAGAAACGCATGGATGAATTGTTTTCACTATAATCAGGCAATGATGGATCTGGGGGCATTGATTTGTACCCCCAAAGCGCCGCGCTGCGGCGAATGCCCCGCCGCGAGCATCTGTAAAGGCAGGGCGCAGCCGGAGCACTATCCGCAGGCAAAGGCGAAAAAGAAAATTTCTACCCGGCAGGTGGTGATTTTAGTACGCGAAGATACGAGGGGGAGGTTTTATCTTGAAAAGCGCAAGAGCAGGCTTCTGGGTGGGCTTTACGGCTTCCCGCAGTATCCGCCGGAATATCGGGGCGGAGAATTTATTGGCAGGTTGCGCCATGTCTATAGCCATTTCCGGCTGGCGGCTGAGGTGCGGCGCGAGCAGGTGCGGGCGGGTAATTCACTGGATTGGCATTCGCGTAACGCCCTTGCATCTCTGCCGCTTTCCCGCCTTGATAGAAACGTGCTGAAACTGCTACAGCCCGTGCGCGTTGCGCACAAGAACCCTGCCAGGCGTAAGGTGCGGTTGACGGAAGAATAAGGGCAGACTAGGGTCAGCACGTAAAAAATTCGCACAGGAGAAAATGATGGCTAAATCCTCCGCTCATCTCAAGGCCTCGAAACACGAAAAGTCGAAAGCGAAAAGCCGCCCGCTTTATGGTCCGCCGCTGCGGCCGAAACTGACGAATAAGAAAGCGCCGGAAGGGACAACGCGCTTCAAGAAAGCCGGCAGTGCGACCCTGCAGATCAATGGTGGCGCGCCGGTGGAGTTCCCAATTTATAAGGCAGTGGAAGGCGCCAATGTCATCGACATCACCCGGCTTTACGGCCAGACCGGACATTTCACCTATGACCCCGGGTTTCTCTCAACCGCCAGCTGCGATTCGGAGATCACCTATATTGATGGCGACAAGGGCATCCTGCGTTACCGCGGCTATGACATTGATTCGCTCGCGGAGAAATGCGACTTTCTCGAAGTCGCCTATCTGCTGCTTTACGGCGATCTGCCCAACCATAAGCAGAAGGAGTGGTTTGATTACCGCATCACCCACCACACCATGGTGCATGAGCAGCTGCAGTTCCTCTATCGCGGCTTTCCCCGCCGCTCGCACCCGATGGCGATCATGGTGGGTGCGACCGCCTCGCTCTCGGCCTTTTACCATGATTCGCTCGATATCCATAACCCCGAAGAGCGTGAGCTCGCCGCGCTGCGCCTGATTGCGAAAATGCCGACCCTTGCGGCCATGTGCTATAAATATTCCGTAGGGCACCCGTTTGTCTATCCGCGCAATGAGCTTGGGTTCTGCGAGAATTTCCTGCATATGATGTTTGCCACCCCGGCCGAGCCTTACCGCGTCAATCCGGTGATTGCGAAGGCGATGGAGAAAATTTTCATCCTCCATGCGGATCATGAGCAGAATGCCTCAACCTCAACGGTGCGCCTCGCTGGTTCATCGGGGGCGAATCCGTTTGCCTGTATTGGTGCTGGCATTGCCTCGCTCTGGGGCCCGGCGCATGGCGGGGCGAATGAGGCAGTGATCAATATGCTCACCGAGATTGGCGACATTAAAAACATCCCGCATTTCATCAAGCGCGCGAAAGATAAAAATGATCCCTTCCGCCTCATGGGGTTCGGCCACCGTATTTATAAGAACTATGACCCGCGGGCGGCAGTGCTGCGTAAATCCTGCCATGAGGTGCTAAGAGAGCTGGGGCGGGGCGATGAGCCGCTGCTGAAAATTGCGATGGAGCTTGAAAAAATCGCACTCAGCGACGAGTATTTCATCGACCGCAAGCTCTATCCCAATGTTGACTTTTATTCGGGGATTATTTACCGCGCGCTTGGCGTGCCTACGTCGCTTTTCACCGTGCTCTTTGCGGTCGCGCGGGTGGCGGGGTGGATTGCGCAGTGGAAAGAAATGATCGAAGATCCGGGCATGAAAATCGGCCGCCCACGTCAGCTTTTCATTGGTGAATCCCCGCGCAAATTCATCCCTCTGGCGAAGCGTTAGGGCATCACCCCGGCGCCTGCCGGACTGCCGCACCATGCGCGCGTCATGCATCCGGAGTTCTGATTCCGCTTGCCATCCTGCGCGCACGCCGTTACACCCCGGCCGATGGAAACGCGCATACTTACCACCACCGACGAACTCACCGCCTTTGTAGCGACGCTGGCCGAAGAAACATTTATTACGGTGGATACCGAATTTATCCGCGAGCGCACCTATTTCCCGAATCTCTGCCTGTTGCAGATTGCCTCCTTCAAAGAGGCGGTGGCGGTGGATCCGCTGGCACAGGGTATGGATTTACGCCCGCTTTACCCGGTGCTGGCGCGGCCGGATCTGGTCAAGGTTTTCCACGCCGCCAGTCAGGATGTGGAGATTTTCTATAAACTCACCGGTGCCGTACCCACCCCGCTTTATGACACGCAGATTGCGGGAATGGTCTGCGGGTTTGGGGAATCCTCCAGCTATGAAACCCTTGTGCGCGAGCTGGTGGGGGCGAAGCTTGACAAAGCCTCGCGCTTTACCGACTGGGCGCGCCGGCCACTCACCGATCGCCAGCTTGTCTATGCGCTCGATGATGTGATTCACTTGCGAAAAATTTACGAGTTGATGCAGCAGAAAATCGCAAGCACTGGTCGCGCGAGCTGGATTGAAGAAGAAATGCGCGCGCAGTTTGTGGAGTCGCGCTTCAAGATCGACGTGAATCTCTGCTGGAAGCGGCTGAAAGTGAAAAGCCGCGACCCGTTCTACCTCAACATGCTGCGGGCGGCGGCCGGCTGGCGCGAGGAAATGGCCATGATGCGCAACGTGCCCCGCCAGCGTATTCTGCGTGATGATGTGGTACTGCAACTGGCCGCGATTGCCCCGCAAAGCCCGGAGGAACTTTCCGAAGTACGCGGGCTTGGCAACCAGCTCTCGCGCGACTGGCAGGCGCTTCTGATTGAGCGGCTGGATGCGGCGCGCCTCGCACCGAAAGAAACCTTCCCCACCCCGCCCCCGCGCCATCACGGCCTGAACCCGGCGCAGGATAGCTGCATGGATCTGATGCGCATGCTGCTCAAGCAAAAATGCGACGAGGCGGATGTCGTGCCCCGTCTGGTGGCGGAGCGCGAAGATCTTGAAGCGCTCATCAAGGGCGAGGTGACGGCGGCCGAATCACACATCATGCATGGCTGGCGCTATGAAGTGTTTGGCCGCTACGCCGAGGCGCTGCTTAGCGGCAAACTCACTGCCACGGTGGGCACCACCCGCCACGGCTATGCGCTCGCGTGGAAACAGGCGGCCTAGTTGGTTCACTGTTCATTATTCACTGTTCATCGGCTCCTAGCTCTTGTACCCCTTGCCTCTGACCTCTTTGCTGCGAGCTCCATCGCTTCTTTCACAATCGCAACATAGCCCGGCCGCGCTTCGCCAAGGGCGGCTTTTTCCTCCATCTTCTCCAGAGTAAACCAGCCGATTTCAGTCGCATCTTCAGGCAGTTTCTTCTGCACGTCAATATCGTCAGGCTTTAATTCCAGCAGGAACCAGTGGATGCGGTAGGGCGCCCCTCTCTCTTCCTCCGGCTTATGCAGGGCGATGTACTCGCGCTCACCTATTTCCGTAAGCCCGCGTTTATTGCTGAGTTCAGGCGCAATCCCCGCTTCTTCCCACAATTCTCGCTGGGCGGTGTCGGCAAATTTCTCCCACTCCTTCTTTGCATGGGCTATGGCATCCTCGACTTCCCGCGCGTCTTTCCATTCTCCGTCAGCATCCTGGTACTGACGTGTTCCCCGTGGCGGCACCAGCGGTGGAGTTCGGTCATTTTTCTTGGGGTTGGGGCGCAATAATAGTGTTTGCCATTCCTTGTGATCGTATTTCACCACCACCACCACGCCTACTTTATGAATTGGAATTTTCTGATCCATGAGAGAGATGCTAGCGCAAAACAACGTCTCTGTCACTTTTCACAGAATCACCGTGGTAATTTCGAGAGCAATCATCAGGCACCACAAATACCCGGTTGAAAATCTGCTGGTTTGCGATTACTTAGTTTCCCCCAAGCAAACAATAGGTGATGTATGCAGCAGGCAGTTCTGATTTATATTCCCACCTTCGTCAAGGTGGTGGAGATGCAGAGTTTTTCCAAAGCCGCCAAGGCGATGGGGATGACCAAATCTGCCGTCAGCAAGCAGATTCAGGCGCTGGAAGACGCGCTGACCGTGCGCCTGCTTAACCGTACCACGCGCAGCGTGCGACTCACGGATGAGGGGGAGCATTTTTATCAGCAGGCGCGGCAGGTAGTGGAAGCCGTGGGCGAGGCCGAGCGCAGCGTGCAGCGCCTCAACCAGAATCCGAGCGGGGTGCTGAAAATCACCGCGCCCGAATCGTTTGGCCATTACCATCTGGCCTCGGCGCTGGCGGAGTTCGCCGCCACCTATCCCGATATTACGCTTGAGGCGGAATTCACCAACCGTTTCGCCAATATTCTGGAGGAGGGGATTGATGTCGCCATCCGCATCGCGTCGCTTACGGATTCGAGCCTGATTGCGCGCAAGCTCGCCCGCTGTCAGATGGTGCTGGCCGCTGCCCCGGCCTATCTCGAGCGCCACGGTACCCCCACCCACCCCGACCAGCTCATCAACCACCGGTTTATCGAAAACAGCTATGCCGATCGGCCGAAAGAATGGCGTTATAAAGACCCTGTGGGCAAAATGGGTGTGGCGCCAATTCATGTGGTGATGCGCACCAATGCCGGGGAAATGTTCCGTGAGGCTGCCCGCGCCGGAATCGGGATTGTTGCTGCCCCGAGCTTCATGCTTGGCAAAGACATCAAAGACGGGGCGCTGGTGCAGGTGCTGGCGGAGTTCGCGCCCGAGCCGGAACGCAATATCTATGCGCTTTTTCCGCATAACCGCCATATGTCGGCCAAGGTGCGGCTCTTTGTGGATTTTATCGCCAGGCGGTTTGCTGGCACCCCATGCTGGGAAGTGGGCATCGAGACCGAAGCCTGTTCAATAGTCAGTTCCGCGTGGCTGAAGGCGAGCGCGTAAGAAATGTTCTACGGTGCTACTGAGCTGCACTGCGCGCGCAGCGGCGCAAATTCATCCACCAGCTTCTGGTATAGCTCGCGCTTGAACGGAACAATAAGGGCGGGGACTTCTTCCATCCGCACCCATTTCCATTCGGAAAATTCCGGCTCTTGCGTGGCGATATTGATCTCCGAATCCGCACCTTCAAACTGAAGCGCGAACCAGCGCTGCTCCTGCCCGCGATATTTTCCGCCCCAGATTTTCGGCACGAGCTCGTCTGGCAGATCATAGCGCAACATGTCGCGGCTTTTAGCTAAAAGCCGCGCGCGGGTGACGCCGGTTTCTTCGCGCAGTTCGCGCCATGCAGCCTCTTCCTCGGTTTCATGCGCATCTACGCCGCCTTGCGGCATCTGCCATGCTTCGGAAATCATGTCGATGCGCTTGGCAACAAACACCTCGCCCAGACGGTTAAAGAGCATGATGCCCACCCCCAAGCGGTAGGGAAGCGCGGTGAGGCCACCCATCAATGCGCCCCTTTTTTGGCCGACTTTTCTTTGGCGGGTTCTTTGGGCGGGGGCAGGGGCTTGAGCAGTGCGGCGCTGAGCGGAGCCAGCACCACCCCTTCGCGGTTGGTTTTTTTCAGCCAGTCGCTAAAAAACATCAGGCTTTGCGGGCGGGCACGCAGCACCACCACCAGCCGCCCGCGTTCGCGTGTCTGAGTCACAATCCCCGCCAGCTTGCTTTTAATCGCCGCTTCGCTTGGTACCTCGTCAAGCAGCAGATCGCTGCGCATCACCTCGCCCTGCCATTCTTTTTTCAACCCCAGCTCCTGCAAGCGGCGGGTAGGGTGGGTGGAAAGCACGAGCAATCCGCGCTTATGCAATGTTTCCAGTAGCCCCGTAAATGCTGCGGGCGTGAGGCTCAGCGATTCATCCGCTGCCAGCACCACCCCCACCGTACCCGGTGCCGCCATCAGCAATTTGTTAAGCCGCGCGGAAAATTCTTCTTTACTCAGTGAGGCAATGAGACCCAGCGGGCCGGGGTCGTTTTGCGGATAGCCCTCCGTCTGGGTGGGAAGATCAAGCCAGGCCTCGTGCCCGTCCCCCCGCGAGGCGGCAAGAGCTGCGGATAGATGCGGGGCGTAGGGCGAGAAAGAGAAACTCACCTCCGGCGGCAAGGTGCGCGCCAGCGCCAGCGTATCAACACTGAAGCCAAGGCCGGTGACGACCACATGCAGGGTTGCCGCATCCTTTGGCGCGTTAAAATGGTGGGAGTAAATTCTGGCCGGGGTAACGCCCTCTCCCCCGCGTTTGGGCAGCACTCCCTGCGGGGTAGTTTCGGCAACTTCCGGCGCGGGTGCCGCCACCAGCCCTTTATTTCCGGTGGGTGGGGCGATGCTTGTGACCGTATCTTCCGTGTCCGCAAGAACGGGCGCGGATGCATCCACCGCTTCCGGCGCTGGCGGTTCTGTTGTGGCCTGAGGCGTAGCGGGTGTTTCATCTGGTTTGGGTTCTGGCGGTTTTTCCTCTCTCGCCGCGGTAGGTTCCGCCTCCCCCACATCGAACGAGGCGACAGGTTTTGCTTCTTCTGCTTCGGACGCAGTTTCGGGTGGTGCTTCCTGCGTTGCTGCGGACGGGGTCACTGGCACATCCGGTCGGAAGACTTTGCCCGATCGCGCATCAATGATGACGCGTTGCCCGGAGCCAAGCGCCTGCTGGGTCTGGGCGGAAAACTGCCCGGCAAAATCAACCACCGTGCTGACCAGCCCGAGGCTGAGCAGCGCGCACATCACCATCCACAAGGTTCTGCCCCCCCGTGCGCGTTTTTCCGGCATTTTGGGGAGTTTGAGCATCACCTCACTCCAGCCCACCGGTGCGTGCG
>CANHAG010000024.1 GCA_947458525.1 Rhodospirillaceae bacterium
CAAACAAGGTCCGCCGCATGTTCGGGCAATTCAACCCCAAACGGCTGCAAGGCAGTACGAACCTGCGCATATATGTTCCCGGGGAGACGACCAATCTCGTCGCGCGTCACCTGACCGGACTGGAATATTCTGCCAATTAAGCTGCGTGCCTCTGGCGAAACGGCAAGTATCCGGTCATAAGACATGATCAGAGCCGCAGTCTGTTCTGCAATGCGCTGGTGTTCAGCATCTAAGGCCGGTGTGGTTGAAGGGGCAGGAATACGCCTGCCATTTGCATCAATACTGTAAAGCCTTCCATCCTGATCCCTGTAAGCATAGGCCATGACGTCACGGCGACGGGATTCAGCCAATTGTTGAGGAGTCTGACGTGGTGCGTTCATGTAGAACCTTGCCTTTTCTACCTGTCACCTTAGCAAAGTTTGATGACAGTTTTATGACGGTTTGGGGAAAAAATGGCGTGGGGGGGCGGGGAAACAGGGAGGCGGGAAAACGGGTGCGGCGGCCTCCCCACCGGCTGTCACCCCGCATTTATTGCGGGGTCTGTGAACAAAGAAACGCACAGATGCCGTCATGAAGAGGGCATGACAGGCGCTGCGGATTCAGATTTCTGAATTCTGATGTCTGATCACCCCCCACGGAACTCGCGCGTAAGGGCGCGCAAGTTCCCGCTCCCCCTCAGGGGGGGAGCTAGCAAGCGGCGCTGTCAGTGACGCCCAATGATTCTCCTGTCATCTGCCTCCTCTCATCTGTCACCTGCCACCTGCCCCCCCGGAACCTGACCACTGGAACCTGAAACCTTGTCTGGACTATCACCACAAAATCACCTATATTAAGGCTGTCTCGCAAGGGACTATGGCGATAAACGCCGTCCAGAATAGACGGATTGGACCCGGGGGCAGAGCCCGGCACCTCCACCATGGCGCTGCTTACGCGGCGGCAGGGTGGGGGTGAATCAGCATCGACAACCGTGATAAAAGTTCGGTTTTTGCCAGGCGTGACCTGCCTTAATCGGTTATTTTACAAGTGCCAACGACAACGTTGCACTCGTTGCTGCTAACGACAATAGCGTCGTCGCGGCTCGTCTGGCTGCCTAAGGGTGCCTGACAAGTCCTAGTTTGTAACGCGGTTTTGGCCGTTGCACCGGGCAACAGAAGCAACGGCCATAACGAGGGAGTAGCCCGAGCCAGCCTTGAGCGGCGCCTATCGCGGAGGTCAGCAGACCGAAGCGGGGGCATTCTAGGGGTTGCCAGGCAACAGAATCCCCTCACATGAGTCTTGAGCCGTGAGGTTTTAGCTTGGAGCATTCCTCTGGTTGCGCCCCCGTGATTGAAGTGCTATGAAGAACAGTTAGAAAGCTAAAACCCCAAGGCTCAAAGCTCAAGGCTTCACGTTATGACCCAAGAAACCATCGACTACCCAGGCATGATCGACCACGCGATGCGCGACGTGGTGCGTCAGGCGCTTATTCATATTGAACGCTATGGCCTGCCGGGCGAACATCATTTTTTCATTTCGTTCCAGACGAATTATCCGGGCGTTACCATCTCGCCGCAGCTTAAAGCGCGCTATCCGCAGGAAATCACCATCGTCATCCAGCATCAATACTGGGATTTGAAAATCGCGCAGGATCATTTTTCACTCATGCTGAGTTTCAACAATATCCCCGAAAAACTGGTGGTGCCGTTTGATGCGCTGACCGCGTTTGCCGATCCTTCCATCAAGTTCGGGCTGCAGTTCCACGGTAAAAAATTCGCCGCCCATCCGGTGCCAAAATCAGGGGCGGAGGAAAAAGTCGCCTGCCCGGCCACCGGTAAGACGGGTGGGGAAAAGCCCCCCATGGCGTCGTTTGAGGAAGAGGCTTCGAAAGAAGATTCAGCTCCGGCGAATGACGCAAAAGTCGTCAGCCTCGAAAGTTTCCGCAAGCGTTAAACGCTGTTCATTTCTGGTTGGGCTGATTTTTACTATTGCGCGACTATGCCGCGTCATCCTCAGAAGGTGCCGAAGCCGCCGCATCCGCCGGACGGAATTTGGCCGCCACCGCATCGAGCGTTGTCTGCATGCACAGCCCGAGCAATACCGGATCTTTCGGCTTGATGTTGTTGATGTTCCAGTGCGTGCGGCCGCGAATCGCCTCGATGGTTTTTTTCGTCGTGCCGATGAGTTTCACGATCTGCGAATCGGGAATATAGGGGTGATATTTGATGATCCAGGCAATGGCCTCGGGCTTATCCTGACGGCGGGCAATCGGCGTATAGCGCGCGCCTTTGGTGGTTTTGCGCCCCCCATGTTTTTTCGCCCGGTCCGAGATTTTCATGCGGTACGCTTCGTCGTTTTCGGCGCGCTCGATTTCTTCTTTCTCAAGCTCGCCCATGAGCAACGGGTCCTGCCCCATGATGCCGATCGCCACCTCGCCATCGGCAATGCCCTGAATCTCGAGCGGATGCATGCCGCAGAAATCGGCAATCTGTTCAAAGGTCAGCTTGGTATTATCCAGCAACCATACGGCGGTGCCTTTGGGCATAAGCGGGTAGGCCATCGTCATTCTCCTTCGTGTCCCGTCACGCGGGAGCGGCCACTTCTAGTAGAATTTTTCCGCAATGCAAGCGTTCTTCCATGCGCCCGTGGGCTTTTTCCGCCGCCGCAAGCGCAAAGACGGAATCAATGACCGGGCGCAGTGTGCCGCGCGCAAAGAGCGGCCAGAGATGCTCTCCTACTGCTGCCATCAGCGTGGCTTTTTCTGCGAGAGAGCGATTTCTGAGCATGGTGCCCGACCAGGTGAGCTGGCGGGTAAGCATAGTGCTGATTTTTACACCCGTCACCTCATTCCCCTCAAGAAATGCCAGGCTCACGAGCCTGCCGCCCCTGTTCAGCAGCTTCAGATGCCGTGCCAGATAGGGTGCGCCCAGAATATCAATAATCACATCCACCCCGCCGCCGTTCGTATGGGTGCGTATCTGCTCATCGAAAGGGGTGTGGCAGTAATTAAGTGCCGTAACCCCAAGGCCAGTTAGAAACGCGCATTTTTCTGCTGTTCCGGCAGTGGCGAAGACTTCCGCTCCGAGCACCCTTGCCATCTGCACCAGCACAACACCGATATTGCTCGCCCCGCCGTGAATCAGTACGCGCTCGCCCGGTTTCAGCTTTCCTTCCGTCACCAGCGCCATCCACCCTGTGGCGCAGGCCTCAGGCAAACTGGCCGCTTCTTTTAGACCCAGACCAGTGGGCAAGGGCAGGGTGAGCGCAGACTCTGCCACGACATATTCCGCATATCCCCCGCCGGGCAGCAGCGCGCAGACCTGATCCCCCACCGCCCGGCCGCTTACGCCAGCGCCAAGTGCGGCGATGGTGCCTGAAACCTCAAGCCCGGGCAGGGGCGACGCACCTTCAGGCGGCGCGTAATGCCCCTTTTTCTGTAAACTATCGGCGCGGTTGACCCCCGCATACGCCACGTGGATGAGCACCTGACCCGCCCCCGGTTCCGGGCGCGGTAATTCACTTACTGTGAGCGCCCCTTCGATGCCGGGGTTGGTGATGGTAATGGCGCGCATGGGCAGTTGACAGTTGAAAGATGACAGGTAACAGTAGGCCGAAAACCAGCTTCACCATCAATGGCCATCATTCGCCCGAAAGCAGGTATGGTAGAAGTGGTAAGCGTCGCAACCCGCCTTACTGTCATCTGTCAACCGGCAACCGTCAACTGGAAAACATGTTCATCGACGACGCACCCAAGAAACCAAGGCCGGAGCAGATTTTTCCGCGGGATATCAGCGAGGCCTCCGTTGGGGCGATGCAGGAATATCTGGCAGAACTTGACGCCGAAATCGCCAGGGTAAAGCGCGAAATTGACAAGCGCGGCGGAGCAAAAGCCAAGGCCGAGGCGTTTTTTAAGGGGTGAGCACCCCGCAGGACGCGATCTATTCTTTCTTCATGACTGTTTTCAGCGCCATTCCTTTGGGTTCTTCTGAAAGATTTTCCTGGGTCACGCGGTTGCGCCCGCCGCGTTTGGAGCGGGAAAGCGCTTCTTCCGCCCGTTCGATGAGGGGCTCAGGCGTTTTATCGTCCCGCCGCAGAGTGGACACCCCGATTGAGACCGTGACCTGCCCGTAATTCTCACCCGTATCGCGCCGTTTGAGCTCGCGGCTGGCAATTGCTTTGCGGATGGAGTCAGCCACCAGCATGCCGCCGCCGACGGTGGTGTTTGGGAGAATCAACGTGAATTCCTCACCGCCATAGCGGGCGATTATATCCTTTCCTTTGACTAAGTCAGTCAGGGTACGCACCACGATTTTGAGCACCTCATCGCCGATCAGAGAGCCATAGGTATCATTGAACTGCCTGAAAAGATCGATATCAACCATCAACAGCGTCAGCTCGGCCTGCTGAGCTTTTGCTTCATCAAATGCTTCCTGTAACAACCGGTCGAACGCTTTGCGGTTATAGGCACCGGTCAGGAAATCGCGCTCGGACTCAATCGTAGTGCGGGCGAGAGTTTCGCGCAGCAGAATAATTTCCTCCTGCGAGGCGTTGATTTTCGCCACCACCGCGCTATTTTTCTCTTTCAGACTTTTGGCACTAAGGAGAACGGATTCTGCTATACGGCGCAATTTTTCATCGTCGGTTGCTGCGCTGAGTCTGATCATCTGCTGCTCAGCAATTCCTGATCCTATGTTGTTGATTGTCGAAGTATAATTCGCGATTGTTTGCAAAATTTCGACCATGATTTTACGGGCACTGGTGGCAGCCTGCACCACCGCGCGCGATTCCGCCTCGGCGATAAATTTGGCGTGGAGATAGTCGATGACATCATCCGTAAAGGGCTGCCCACGCAGAATGATCTGGTCAATTTCCTTGACCATTTCGGGCGAGTGGTTGCCCACATAGCCATAAAAAAGCGCATAGTTCTTAGGTAGTGGCTTTACCATGATGCGTCGTAGTACTTCCATGGTTTTCATCGCATTGGCAAAAGACGCCTCAAGCGACAATTCATCCGAACCTGAGGAAGCACGTTGCATGTTGTTGCATGTATGAGTTTATCCCGGTTTCGTCAAGCAAGCTGCGCCGTTAGGCTTGCACAAGCTGCAAGACCGTGGCATCGTGGTGTCACCATGATGCTTCATGATGCCGATGTTTCTATAGAATCTGAGCCGCGCAAAGATCAGGCATTGCTGCCGGTGACGCGGCAGGAGGTGCAGCCGAAGATTGCCCGCCGGCCGGAGTACTGGCCTGCCATGCCGACCTCCTCCGAACCGCCGCTTGCAGCGCCTGAGATGCCCGAAGAGAGGACGCGCGTCACACCTCGCCTCTGGCAGGAGGATGCAGGATTTGTCGTGCGGATGCTGCTGGTGATTGTACTCGTGAATATACTGCTGGCCTGGGCGATTGCGGCGAGTCCCTCACCCCGGATGGTGGCCGCACCAGAGGTGCCGCCCTCGCGCAGCATTGCCCCTGCGACCGCTGACCCTCTGCGCGAGCCTGTCACCCTGCATCAGGTCAGTGCTACCGGTCAGGCTGCGCTTCTTGAAACCGGGGCATGGCCAGCCGCTTCCGAGGCGGGAGAGTAGCGCATGCCACGTGTTTTTATCGCCACGACCTCAGACCCGGTACGCCGGGTATTGGCGCCTCTATGCGCCGAAGTACCGTGCGAAGAAGGCGAAAAAAACGAGGCAGATTTTTGGTTGCTGGATGGGCATCATCCCCCTGTTTCCATGCCGCCTGACTCTGCCCGGCTACTGGTGGTTGGCCCTGTGCCGGCGGGGCTTACGCCCGCGCTGCATCTCACCTCACCCCTGCGCCCCGAGATACTGGTAGCGGAACTCAGGAAGCTCGCAGGTTCTGCGCGCGTGATGCTGGCAGCGGGCTGGTATCTGGATGCCGCGCAGCGGCAGTTGCTGCATGCTGAATCTGAGCCGGTGCATCTGACCGAAAAAGAAATGCTGCTGCTTCAGGCCCTGCTTGCCGTGACGCCCGTGGGCATAAGCCGCGAGGCGCTGCTGAAAAAAGTCTGGGCGTATGATGAGGAAGTGACCAGCCACACGGTCGAAACCCATATTTACCGGCTGCGCCATAAATGCGAATCCGCCCTGCCGCGCCCGTGTGAGATTCTTACCGATGCCGGGGGGTACCGGCTTGTTATTTCACCGTCCGCCGCGCCGGGAAAGTAAGGGTGACGGTTGTGCCTTCGCCCACCACCGAGGCGAGATGCAGCGTGCCGCCATGCAGTTCGGTGAACATTTTTGCAAGCGGTAATCCGAGGCCGGTGCCTTCATGACTCTGGTCGCGGTGCACCTGTCCGAACACTGCCAGTGCGGTGGGGATGTCTTCCTGGGCAATGCCGATACCGGTATCGGTCACACGCACCACCATCTGCTGATCCTGCATGTCTGCTGCTACCACGATCTGGCCATTGGCGGGTGTAAATTTGATGGCATTGGAAAGCAGGTTGAGCAGAATCTGCCGGAACTTGCGCTTATCGGCCATGAGCAGCGGCAGGTCTGGCGCCACCTGCGCCAGCAGCCGCACCTGTTTGATGCGTGCCCGTTCGGCCACCATGCGGATACATTCCTCAATGCTCTGCCCCACGGCCATTTGCTCATCGGTCAGTTCGAGTTTGCCCGCCTCGCCCTTGCTGAATTCGAGAATGTCAGAAATCAGTTGCAGCAGATGGGTGCCGCACAGATTGATATCCTGAATCCGCTCTTTTTGTTTATCATTCAGCGGACCGAAATAGCCGGCATTGAGCATTTCTGAAAAGCCAATCACCGCATTGAGTGGGGTGCGCAGCTCATGCGACATATTGGCCAGAAATTCCGACTTGGCCTGTGAGGCCAGAATTGCTGCGGATTCTGACGCCTCCACCCGCAGAATCTGTCTGGCCATGGTGAGTGCAAAGAACGAAAGCACAGAACCGAAAATGGTGAAGATCGCAAGGAATGACACATCCTTGATGCGCCCACTGCGCCAGTCGGCGAGAAAATCCTCTTCATCCATGACAATGGCGGTGATGATAGGCAGGTTCTTGATCCGCACAATGGAATAGATGGTCAGCCTGTCACCGAAACTCTGGGTGGCGGTGACGATCTGTTTTTTAGGTGCCAGAGTCGGCGCCTGATCGCTCAAGAAATCGAGCGCCATATCGCGCGCGGGAAGATCCTGCCCGCCCGGGCCGTTGAACAGCAGCGTGCCATCCTCCAGCATCAGCGCCATGAAACGGTTGGTGCCGAAATCGACGGAGCGGAAAAAATCCGAGAAATAGGTGGGGTCAATCGCCGCCACGATCACGCCGCCGAAGGATCCATCAAGATTGTTCATCCGCCGGCTCATGACCACAAGATAGGGATGGGCGCGGCTGTGCGTAGGCTGTCTGCCGATATAGTAATTCCGGTCGCTGTTATGTTTCAGCTCGGTGAATGCCGGGTCCTTCGCCAGCAGCGCCCGGTACTCAAACCACTGGTCATATTTGCTCTTATTGGCGGCCACCTCCACCACCCCATCTGCATTCACCAGCATCAAGGCGGCAATCTGGGGGGTTTCTTCCACCCAGTTATGGAAATTATTCTGAATATCCTGCGGCAGGTTTCCGCCAAACATCAGGTTGAAATACTGGCGCTCTACCGCGCGGCGCAGGGTCAGATCAACCGTCAGGAAGGTCAGCTCCACCTGATCGGCAAGAATACCAGTGAGGCGCGCGGTATTTTTCTTGCCTTCCGCAATGGCCTGTTCATAAGCGCGCGAGGCCTGATAAGCGACAAAAATAGAGAATAGCAGCATGATCAGCGCCGAAAAGGCGATCAGCGCGCGGACTCTGGGCGCGCGGGCACGGCTGCCCTGAGCACCGGAAACGGGCGCAAAAAACTGGGCGGGGATTTTCACCACCCGTTGTCTCCTGGTATGGGGTCAGAGCCTTTCATTCATCCTCCATTACGTTGGGAATGCCCTAGCAGTTTTACTCCTGTCTGGTTAAGGAGTTGCTAAGAATTTCTTAGGATTCGGTTACTTTTGCGTATTTATTTTATGCCACCCGCACCTTCCGGTACGGGGTATATTGCCAGTTTTTCAACCCCTTAGCCCAGGTGTTTTATTGCATTGACACCCTAGGAAACGGCGCTATATTGCCGCCTCCCTTGACGGATAAAAAAGAAAAGAGAATGCTCATGTACGCAGTTATTCAAACGGGTGGTAAGCAATACCGGGTCACCGCCGGGGATATGTTGCAGGTTGAAAAACTCGCAGGTAATGCGGGCGACACCGTAACGCTCGACCGTGTCCTTTCGCTGATGAATAACGGCAAGCCGCTGCTGGGCAATCCCACGCTCGCCGGTGCTGTGGTGGAAGCGCAGATTATCAAAACCGCCAAGGGCGACAAGGTGCTTATCTTCAAGAAAAAGCGCCGGCATAATTACCGCCGCAAGAATGGCCACCGCCAGACGCTTACGACCCTGCATGTGACCAATATTCTATTTAACGGCACCTCGCTGATTTCGGCCGAGCCGAAGAAACTGGAAGCGAAAGAAAAAGCAACCGCCACAAACACCAAAGCCGCCGCTGCAGCGAAAAAGGCCACCACCACGAAGAAGCCTGCCGCCAAGAAAGCTGCGGAAGAGAAAAAACCCGCTGCCAAAAAAACAGCAGCGAAAAAGGCGAAATAAGGCATCACGCATTTGACGGAATACGGAGAGACTCATGGCACACAAGAAAGCCGGCGGAAGTTCAAGAAACGGGCGCGACTCTCAGGGTCAGCGTCTGGGGGTGAAGAAATTTGGCGATGAGTCGGTCGTGGCCGGCAATATCATCATCCGCCAGCGCGGCACCAAATACCACCCCGGCACGGGCGTGGGTATGGGGCGCGATTACACCATCTTCGCCACTATGGATGGCAAGGTGAAATACAGCAAAAAAGCTGGCGATAAAAACGTCGTGAGCGTGGTCGCTTAGCGCCCTCTGCCGCTGAATAAATCACGGACGTTGGTAGAAAGATTTCCATTTTGTTTTTCGCATGTTGCGTGAAGCTGTGGTTTGATTTTTTTCTCAAATTCCTCTGTCGGAATCGTCACGATAAGCTTGGTTCGGATTTGATTAGATACCCCTATCCTTGGTTCTCCGGTATCCTGCAACGTGGCCCCAACAACACCCAGTTCTTTCATTAATTGCTGAAATGCCTGTTGCAGAAATTCCCTTGTAATGTCCACATTGAGCCCGCCCAAAAGAAAATATATCTCTCCCTCTTGCTTCCATTGTAGGTACCCTTGGCCAAATAAACCTGATTTCAGAATTTCAATGTTTTCAGTTATTCTTTGCTGGATGATTTCTGGAGTAGGCTGCAATATTGTCATATAACCATCCCCTCATTCTGTACCGTTGCAAATCTCCAGTGTTTGTGCCAGTGACAAATACCCCTCTCTATAAAAATAACAGATATTTATGAATAAAGTGTTAAAAATTGCCGTTGCCGGGGCTACAGGGCGGATGGGGCTGGTGCTGGTGCGGGCGCTGGCCGCCCACCCAACGCTGGATCTGGTCGCCTGCGGCATTCG
>CANHAG010000025.1 GCA_947458525.1 Rhodospirillaceae bacterium
GGCGAGCGGGGCGATTCTCTCCTACATCATGTGCAAGGCCATGAACCGCTCGATCATCAATGTGATTTTTGGTGGATTCGGCGCACCAGCCGAAGCGGCCACCGCCGGCGCTGGCAAGGAAGACCGGCCGGTGAAATCCGGCTCGGCGGAAGATGCGGCGTTTTTGCTCGCAAATGCGGATTCGGTGATCATCGTCCCCGGTTATGGCATGGCCGTAGCGCAGGCACAGCATGCGGTGCGCGAGCTGGCGGAAACGCTCGAACATAAAGGTGTGAACGTGCGCTACGCGATTCACCCCGTAGCGGGGCGCATGCCGGGGCATATGAACGTGCTGCTGGCCGAAGCGAACGTGCCCTATGACATGGTGCAGGAGCTTGAGGAGATTAACAATGATTTCTCAACCACCGACGTGGTCTATGTGATAGGCGCGAATGACGTGACCAACCCGGCGGCGAAGTCTGACCCAACAAGCCCCATTTACGGCATGCCGGTGCTGAATGTGGCAGATGCGCGCAATGTGATTTTCAACAAGCGCTCCATGGCCGCAGGCTATGCGGGGATTCAAAATGAGCTTTTTTACAAAGAAAATACCATGATGCTGTTTGGCGACGCCAAGGCCGCCACCGAGCACCTCGTCAAAGCCCTCAAAGATCTGGGCTGACATTTCCCACACGCTTGATTTCCCATTCGAGGGTCACGCCTGAATCGGCCGCAACACGCGCGCGCACTTCCTCGCCCAGCGCCTCAAGCGCGGCGGCGGTCGCGGTGCCGGTATTGATCATGAAATTACAATGCAGCGGCGAGATTTCCGCACCCTCTCGCGCAAGGCCGCGGCAGCCCGCATGGTCAATCAATTCCCACGCTTTCTTACCCGGGGGGTTCTTGAAGGTGCTGCCGCCCGTGCGCTCGCGGATGGGCTGGGTAGCCTCTCGCTGCGCCCGGATTTCTTCAATCCTCCCATGCACTGCGCCTGGCGTATCTGGCTCAGTTCTGAACCAGGCACGGGTGAAAATCAGCCCCTCTGGCCCCCCGTAATGACGATAGCTGTAGTGGCACTCCGCCTCAGGAATTCTCAGAATTCTTCCTGAGCGCTCTACCGCTTCCACTTCCACCAGCACGTCTTTTGTCTCGCCGCCATATGCGCCCGCATTCATGGCAACCGCACCGCCCACTGTGCCCGGAATGCCTGCGAAAAACTCGAGTCCCCCCCGGCCATGCTCCGCCGCAAACCTTGCCAGATGCAGGTCAAGCACGGCCGCCCCTGCCTCTACCAGATCGCCATGCATCGATAGCCCTGTAAAGCCGCGCCCCAGGCGGATGACCGCGCCACGCACCCCGCCATCGCGGATTATCAGGTTGGAACCAACCCCAATCGGCAGCACCGGAACATCCGTGGGAAGTGCGGCGAGAAACCCGGCGAGGTCTTCCGTATCGGCCGGTTTGAACAGAAGCTCCGCCGGCCCGCCCACCCCAAACCAGTTGGTGGGAGCCAGCGGCGCATCAAAACGATACGTTCCGCGCACCTGAGGCCAGTTAGCTGCTGTGTTCATCACGTCCTTTATACTCGCGTCACGCAACATATTACTACCGACACCCACGAATGTCACCCCGGCGCATGCCGGGGTCTGCGCGCTGAATATCACATCCGCGCGGATGCCGTCATGAAGACGGCATGACAACTGAGTGCGGGTTTCTGACTTCTGATTTCTGATTTCTGACCACTTATGCCCGTTCCTTGCGGCGTTTTTGCAGTTCTGCTGCCAGTTGCTTCGGCAATGCATACGCCCATTTGCTGATGCTTCCAGCACCCAGACAAATTACAAAATCCCCCTTTTGCACCATAGCGGCGAGCATCGGGGCAAGTGCAGATTCATCCGCAAGCGCTTCCACCTGCTTATGGCCGTGGCGGCGCATGCCAGCTACCAGCGCATCACGATTTATGCCTTCAATCGGGGGTTCGCCCGCGCTATACACATCCGCCACAATCACCGCATCGGCCGCATCCGCCGAGGTGCAGAACGCATCAAACAGGCTTGAAAGCCGCGTATAGCGGTGCGGCTGAATCACCGCAATCACCCGCCCGCCACTCGCCTCCACCGCCTGACGTGCGGAGGACAAGGTCGCCACAATCTCTACCGGATGGTGGCCGTAATCATCAATAATCGTCACACCTTCCACCTCGCCGGTTTTGGTGAAGCGGCGCTTGACCCCGCCAAACGCGGCGAGCGCGCGGATGATGACCGCATCCTCAATCCCCAGCTCTTTGGCCACTGCAATCGCAGCGCAGGCATTGCGCACATTATGCAGGCCATACATGGGCAGCGTCACATCCTTTATCATCCGTGGCGCGTCGGTCTGCGGGCCGCCGATTTCCACATCAAATTGCTGCGCACCCGCAACCTGGCGGATATTTACCGCCCGCACATCTGCCTGCGGGCTGGTGCCGTAACTGATGATGCGGCGGTCGAGAATTTTCGCCATCAGCGCCTGCACCTCGGGGTGATCAATGCACAGCACGCCGAATCCATAAAACGGCAGCTGCTCCAGAAACTGGCGGAAGGCCGCTTTCAGTGCGTCAAAATCCCCATAATGATCGAGATGTTCGGGGTCGATATTCGTCACCACCGCAACGGTGGAAGGGATGCGGATGAAGGTGCCGTCGGACTCATCCGCCTCCACCACCATCCACTCGCCCGCGCCCAGGACCGCATTGGTGCCAAGCGCATTGATGATGCCGCCATTCACCACGGTCGGCTGATAATTGGCCGCCATGAGGAGGGTGGAAATCAGGGAAGTGGTCGTCGTTTTCCCATGCGTACCTGCAATCGAGATGGTGGCTTTCAGCCGCATCAGCTCGGCCAGCATTTCCGCCCGGCGCACCACAGGAATGCGCTCGGCGCGTGCCGCCAGCACTTCCGCATTATCAGGTTTCACGGCGGAAGAAATCACCACCACCGAAGCGCCCGCCACATGCGGCGCCTTATGAGGCCCCACCATCACCTTAATGCCAAGACCACGCAGATGATCGAGCGTGTAATTCTCCGCAATATCAGACCCCTGCACCTGATAGCCCAGATTATGCAGCAGCTCGGCAATCCCGCTCATGCCGATCCCACCAATACCGACGAAGTGAATCATCCCCACATCGAGCGGCATGGTGCGGGCAAGGGGGAAAGGTTTTATGTTCATGCGGCCTCCTTGGATTGTTCGGGTTTCGCCTCTGCACCCGCGCTACCTGCTGCAGCAAGCACCAGATCCGCCAGTTTCTCCGCCGCGTCCGGCTGGCCTAAGGGGGTAAGGGCAAGCGCGGCAGTGGTGAGGGCGGAAGGAAGGCGCAAAAAGGTTTCAATCCGCGCGGCGAGCGCCTCGGGCGTGAACCCGTCCTCGGCCATGACCCAGCCGCCCCCTGCATCCTCAATCGCTTCCGCATTATGATATTGGTGATTATCCGTCGCCCCCGGCAGCGGCACAAAAATCGCCGGTCTACCTGCCACCATCAGCTCCGCCACGCTTGAGGCCCCTGCCCGCGTAATCACGAGATGGGCGGCGGCCATGCGCACCGCCACATCCGCAAAAAACGGGGCGAGATCTACCTGCATTTTAAGATCCGTATAACGGCGCTTCAGCTCCTCCATTTGCGGTGCGCGGCATTGCTGGTCAAGCCGGATGCGCGCGCGCAAATCCGGCGCGAGACTGGCAAAGGCCTTCGGCAGCACATCCGAAAAAACGCGCGCCCCCTGACTGCCGCCAATGACGAGAATCCTGAGCATTCCATCCGCCACCGGTTCGGGGTAAGGCATCTGCGCCAGCGCTCTCACCGCGCCCCTGACCGGGTTGCCGGTACGCTGGGTTTTTGCCATGAGTGCTTCTGGCACATGGCGCGTGGCGTGATAGCTTGTTGCCAGCCGCGTTACATAAGGCGCAAGCGCGCGGTTGGCTTTGCCCAGCACCGAGTTCTGCTCATGCAGAATCGTCGGGCGGCGAAGGATGATGGCGGCCACCATGGTGGGGAAGGAAGGGTAGCCGCCAAACCCGACTACCGCCACGGGGCGGAGTTTACGCAGCAGGACGAGTGCCTGCACCACCCCCGCCATGACCGCAACCAGCGCTACAATTTTACTCACCACTCCCCCGCGCAGCGAGGCGGAGCGGATAGTATGGACAGGGATTCGCCCGAACACCCCCTCCCCGCCCGCCGGCGCGTAGCGGAAAAAGCGGCGGTCAGTAATCAGCACGGGCTGAAACCCGCGTTTCAGCAGCACTTCCGCCAGCGCCTCGGCAGGGAAAATATGCCCGCCCGTGCCGCCGGCGGCCAGTATCACCATACGTGAAGAGGGAGAAGCCATAGCGCCGCATACTGTGACCACACCCGCATAAACGCAAGGAAATTTAACGCTTCGCTCGGCCGAATTGTTTGCGGGTCAGCGCCAGCAGCATTCCCATCCCAAGCGCAACCGCCAGCAGCGACGAGCCGCCATAACTCAGGAAAGGCAGGGTCATGCCCTTGGCGGGCAGCAGATTCACCGCCACCCCCATATTCACAATCGCCTGCACGCCGAACTGGGTGAGTAGCCCGGCAGCCGCCAGCATGGTGAATAAATCTTCCTCCGCCGAAAGTCTCAAGAACCCGCGCACCACAATATACGCGAAAAGCGCCACAATCATGAGGCAGAAAATCAGGCCGAATTCCTCGCCTGCGACGGCAAAAATAAAATCCGTATGCGCGTCGGGCAGGCGTTGTTTCACTACCCCTTCGCCGGGTCCTGCGCCAATCAGCCCGCCTTTGGTGAAGGCTTTGAGCGAGGTTTCCACCTGATAATTATCGCCCGAAGCCGGGTCTAAAAACCGGTCAATCCGCGCGGCAACATGGTCAAAGCTCGAATAGGCGATGATCATGCCGAACATGGCGGCAAGCCCCATACCCACCACCCAGCGCAGCGGCATACCGGCCAGAAAGAACTGCACCGCAAACATGGCCGAGACTGTTACCACCATGCCAAAATCCGGCTGTAAAATCAGCAGACCGATGATGAGTACATAAAGCCCCGTGGCGAGGCGGAAGCTTGGAAATCCCTCCAGCCGGAAGCGCAAGGTGAAAATCCACGCAGCGATGACGGCAAAGGCAGGCTTCATGAATTCCGAGGGCTGCACCGACATGCCGCCAAAACGAATCCAGCGTACCGCCCCCTTATTTTCAAAGCCGATGAAGGGCAAGAGCAGCATGGCCGCAAGGCTCAGCAGCAGCACCAGCCCGGCCAGTCTTCGCACCTGTATCAGCGGCAGCAGCGAAATCGCAAACAGCACCACCATCGCCAGCAGCAGAAAAATCTGGTGGCGGGTGACAAAATAAAACTCCGGCAGACCAATGCGCGCAGCAACCGGCGGCCCTGCAGCTGCGACGAGAAACATACCGGTAAAAACAAGCGCCATCATGGCAAAAAATGTGGGTCGGTCGAGCGTCCACCACCAGCGGCCCACAAAGGAGGTGTTGCGTCGGTCGAGATGTAAATTAAGCTTGAACGACATGCTACATTCCCCTGAAAAGCGTGATGAACTCGTCGCCGCGTTCCTCAAAATTCCTGAACTGATCAAACGAGGCGCAGGCGGGGGAAAGCAGCACCACCGCGCCTTTAACCCCATCACGCTCGGCATCGTTGCGCGCAGCGGCAAAGGCCTGTTCCAGCGTGCCGCAATGGGAATGCGCCACCGCACTACCGAGCGTGTCTGCGAACGCTAACGCCGCTTCGCCGATAAGATAGGCATGACGGATTTTCGGGAAATATCTGGCAAGCGGCGTAATTCCACCTTCTTTTTGCACACCGCCTATAATCCAGTAAATATTATCATAGGTCAGCAGCGCTTTTTCCGCAGCATCCGCATTGGTCGCCTTGCTGTCATTCACATACTGCACGCCCTGGCGCTCGCCCAGCCATTGCATACGATGGGCAAGACCGGGAAATTGCCGCATTGCAGCAATGATTGCTTCATGGGTCATGCCATAGGTAAAAACTGCAGCATAAGCAGCGGCGGCATTCTGCCAGTTATGCGCGCCCTGAAGGCTTTTGATATCGGCGAGTGACGCCGTAAGCTCGACTTCGCCTAGCCGGTTATGAAGTATGGCATTCTGCACAAATACCCCGCCCTTCACCGGCGCATTGCCGCTGATGGGAATGACCCGTTGTTGTGCAGCGGCAATCAGTTCGCGGCAGAGCGCTGCGCTCGCGGGATCATCCACCCCGAGAATCGCCACATCTGTTTTCTGCTGGCGGTCAAAAATATTGCGCTTGGCCGCAATATACCCCGCCATATCCCCATGGCGATCCAGATGATCGGGGCTGAAATTCAGCAATAGCGCAATGTTAAATCGTGTGGTGGCAAGCAGCTCTAACTGGTAGGAAGACGCCTCAAGCACATAGGCATTGGCAGGGGCAAAATCCAACACCGGGCGGCCAAGATTTCCACCCACTTCCAGCGATGATTCTACACTGGCCAGACAATGCCCTATCAGGCTTGTGGTGGTAGATTTCCCGTTCGTGCCCGTCACGGCAATATAGCGCGCTTTTGGCATCGCGCGGTAGAGCAGTTCGAGGTCTCCAATAATCGGAATCTGCTGCGCTTTCGCAAGCATCACGACCGGGTGCGGCTTCGGATGCGTCAGCGGCACACCGGGGCTCAGCACAAGTGCTGCAAGCTTTGTCCACGGCCACATATCCGCAGGCATTAACTGGCAATGTGGCAGTGCTTGTTGCAATGCAGCAATATGCGCCGGGTTGTCGTCCCACGCAGATACTTCAGCGCCGCCAGCAAGCAATGCGCGCACGGTGGCAAGCCCACTTTTACCCAGGCCAAACACGCCATAATGTTGCTTAGCTGCGAAGGAAAGCTTCATCGTAATTTCAACGTCGAAAGCCCGATGAGGGCAAGAATCACCGCAATAATCCAGAAGCGGATTACAATCGTCGGCTCTTTCCAGCCCAGTTTTTCAAAATGGTGATGGATAGGCGCCATGCGGAAAATGCGCTTGCCCGTGAGTTTGAACGAGACCACCTGCATCATCACCGACACGGCTTCAAGCACAAACAGCCCGCCAATGATCGCCAGCACCAGCTCGTTCTTGGTGATGACGCTGATCGCCCCGAGCGACCCGCCAAAGGCGAGGCTTCCCGTATCGCCCATAAACACCATGGCGGGCGGGGCGTTATACCATAAAAACCCGAGCCCGGCGCCAATCATCGCTGCACAGAATACCGCCAGTTCCCCGGCACCGGGTACCGGCACCACCTGCAGATACGACGCGAACACCGCATTACCCACAAGGTAGCTGATAAGTGCAAAACACCCGGCCGCAATCATGATGGGCACAATCGCGAGACCATCAAGCCCGTCCGTCAGATTCACGGCGTTAGACGCGCCAATCAGTACCAGTATGGCAAAAGGTAGATAGAGAAGCCCAAGATCGATGAGTACATTTTTGAGGTACGGAATTGCGAGATGCTGCGCGACTTCCGGCGGCGCTTCCTGCTGAATCATCACCACCGCGATCACCGCAATCACGAACTGCGCCAGCAGCTTTTTTTTGCCCGAAAGCCCTTTCACATTTTTCTTCGAAACTTTGAGATAATCATCCATAAACCCGATTGCGCCAAAGCCCAGCGTCACAAACAGCACCACCCAGACATAGAGATTCGCAAGATCCGCCCAGAGCAGTGTGGCGACCGACACCGCAAACAGCATCATGAGTCCGCCCATGGTGGGCGTGCCTTTTTTGGTGAGCAGATGCGACTCCGGCCCATCTTCACGAATCGGCTGGCCGCCCTGTTGTTTCACGCGCAGCCAGCGAATCATCCGCGGCCCCACAATAAAGCTGATGAGTAATGCGGTGAGCACCGCCCCGCCACTACGAAATGTGAGGTACCGGAACAGATTGAAAATCTGAAATTCATCCGCCAGCGGATAGAGTAAATGATACAGCACTAGACCTCCTCCACCTGACGCGCATGTTCCATCACCGCATCTACCACCCGGTCCATACGGCTGCCGCGCGAGCCTTTCACCAGCACCAGATCACGTGGGCGCAGCGCCGCTACCACCTCGGGCGCCAGCTCGGCACTCGTTTGCTTATAGCTTCCACGCATCGTTTCGGGCAGCGCATCATAAAGATGGCGCATGAAGCCGCCGGCCGCAAACACCAGATCAATCTGGTTATTGATCAGGCAGGGCACAAGCCCCACATGCATATCACGGCTATGCTCGCCCAGCTCCAGCATATCCCCCAGCACGACGAGCGTGCGGCACGGCTCCTGCGCCGCCTGACGCAGCTCCGACACTTTGCCAATCGCCGCTTCAACCGAAACAGGGCTGGCATTGTAACTATCATCAATCAGCCTCAGATGCCCGCCTTTCACCGCGAGTTTGCGAATCTGCCCGCGGCCTTTTGGTTCAGTGAAAGCGGCGAGCGCAGCGGCGGCTCTGGGCAAATCGCCACCCAGCGCATCCACCGCCGCCAGCACGGCGACAGACATCAGCGCCCAGTGCTTGCCCACCGTGCCAATACGGTAGCGAAGATGCGTGCCAGCAATCACGGCTTCTATCTCGGAATGAAAATCCTCAATCCGGTAGGTGAGCATACGGCACAGCGCCTGATCCGACGAGCCAAACGAGAGAATCCGGTCAAGCCCGCGCTCAGTCGCGTGGTGGGCACAGCGCGCATAATGCGCGTTATCCGCGTTCAGAATTGCCGTGCCTTTGCCACCCATCCCATCAAAAATGGCGGATTTTTCATCGGCAATTTCTTCTACCGAATTAAAGAACTCTATATGCACCGCTTCCACCGTGGTGATGATCGATATATCCGGCCTCACCCACTGCGAAAGCGTGGTAATTTCGCCAGGGTGATTCATACCCATTTCAATCACCGCATAGCGCGCATCCTGCGGCAGATTGGCAAGTGTCAGCGGCACGCCGAGATGGTTATTAAGATTGCCTGTGGTTTTTGCGGTCTTCCCAAGCGCACTGAGCGCTGTGGTGAGCATTTCCTTGCAGCCGGTTTTACCAACACTGCCGGTAATGCCGATAAACTGCGCCTTGCTGCGCGCCCGCGCGGCGATACCTAATTGCTGCAGCGCGGCTTGCGTATCATGCACCAGCACCAACTGCGCCGGGTCTATTCCCGGAACCTCACGGCTGACGAGCGCTGCCACCGCGCCTTTTTTAAGTGCTTCTGCCACATATTCATGCCCGTCATGCTGCGCACCTTGCAGTGCAACAAATAATGCACCCGCAGTTAAACTGCGCGTGTCAATACTGACACTGGTGGCCACCCATTGCCCCGGGCAGGTGCCACCTGTCGCCGACAGAATTTCTGAGACGTTCCATGTGGTATTCATAGCGCTGCTACCGCCTCCCTGATGATGGCTGCATCGTCAAACTCTAACACCTGATTGCCGATGGTCTGCGTTGGTTCGTGCCCTTTGCCTGCTACTACCAGCACATCTCCTTTGGCCAGTTGCCGCACCGCAACATGA
>CANHAG010000026.1 GCA_947458525.1 Rhodospirillaceae bacterium
ACCGTGCTCTTTACTGAATTTCTGAAACTCGACCCCGCCCACCCCGACTGGCCGGATCGTGACCGGTTCGTGCTCTCGGCCGGCCATGGCTCCATGCTGCAATATGCAATCCATTACCTGCTGGGATATGAGGATATGACGCTCGAGGAGCTGAAGCGTTTCCGCCAGCTGGGCAGTAAAACCGCCGGCCACCCGGAATATGGCCATGCGGCGGGGATTGAGACCACCACCGGCCCGCTCGGGCAAGGGTTTGCCAATGCGGTAGGCATGGCACTGGCCGAGCGAATGCTCGCGGCGGAGTTTGCCGGAATCGTCGATCATTACACCTACGTGATTGCGGGGGATGGTTGCCTGATGGAAGGCATCAGCCATGAAGCGGCGTCGCTGGCCGGGCATTTGAACCTGAATAAGCTGATTGTGCTTTTTGATGATAACGGAATTTCGATTGACGGCCCCACAAGCCTGACGGTGAGTGACGATCACCTGAAGCGGTTTGAGGCGCAGGGCTGGCGCACCGAAGCCATTGACGGGCATGATGCAGCCGCGATTCGCGCAGCCCTTGCGCGGGCGCAGAACTCAGAAAAACCCAGCTTCATTGCCTGTAAGACGGTAATCGCCAAAGGCGCGCCGACCAAGGCGGGCAGCTCCGCCAGCCACGGCTCGCCGCTGGGCGAAAAAGAAATTGAAGGCGCGCGCAAGAATCTCGATTGGCCTTACGCTCCCTTTGAAATTCCGGCGGAGATTCTGGCACGCTGGCGCGAAGCGGGGGCGCGCGGCGCGGCGGAATACGAAGCGTGGCAGCAGCAATTTTCGCAAGCGCCAGAGGCGGTACAGGCCGAATTTTCCGCACGAATCGCAGGCGATCTGGGCGATCGCTGGACGCTGGCGCTGGATGAACTCAAACAGAAACTCGCGACCGATGCACCCAAGGAAGCCACGCGCCAGTCCTCGCAGAATCTGCTCAATGCCCTTGCACCGCACCTGCCTGCCCTTGTAGGCGGCTCGGCGGATCTCACCGGTTCCAACAACACGAAAGCCGGAAATATGGCGGCACTTGCCGCGCCGGATTATCAGGGGCGTTATGTCTATTACGGTGTGCGCGAACATGCCATGGCCGCCGCGATGAACGGCATCGCCCTGCATGGCGGGTTCGTGCCTTATGGTGGTACGTTTCTGGTATTCACCGATTATTGCCGTCCGGCCATTCGCCTTTCGGCGCTCATGCAACAACGCGTGATTTATGTGATGACGCATGACTCGATTGGCCTTGGCGAAGATGGCCCCACCCACCAGCCGGTCGAGCATCTGGCCAGCCTGCGCGCGATTCCGAATCTTGATGTGCTGCGCCCGGCCGATGCAACTGAAACAGCCGAATGCTGGGCGCTGGCGCTTTCTTCGCGTGAGCAGCCGAGCATTCTGGCGCTCTCGCGTCAGTCAGTGCCGTCGCTCAGGCGTGACTATGTGACTGAGAATCTCTCGGCGCGCGGCGCGTATATTCTACGCGAGGCATCGAGTAATCCGCGTGTGGTACTGATTGGTACCGGCACGGAGCTGCATTTATGCGTTGAAGCGCAGGCGCAGCTTGAGGCGAAGGGCATCCCCACGCGCGTGGTCTCCATGCCCTCGATGACGCGCTTTGCAAAGGAGCCAAAACGCTACCAGCAACAGGTGCTGGGCGAGGGCACGCGCCGCATCGCGGTCGAGGCCGCACTTGGTATGGGTTGGGAGCGTTGGCTGGGTGATGACGGCGTATTTATCGGCATGACGGGCTTTGGCGCCTCCGCCCCCGCGCCGGATTTATATCAGCATTTCGGGATTACGGTGGAGGCAATTGTGAAGGCAGCGGAAGGAACGCTACCGCATGAGGCCAGAAGCTAGTCAGATAATATGAGGGATTGGCTGATTTCCTCTACCAGCCGTGCAGAATCGAAATTGGTGTGGCCCTTGCCCTCAAATACTACGAAGCGTTTGGGGTCAGAGGCTGCCGCATATACCGCCTGGCCATGGGCGAAGGGCACGATGACGTCTTCCGTACCGTGGAAAATCAGCACCGGCGCGTTCACCGCAGGCAGCAGCGCCACCAGCGGATAGCGATCCTTGATGAGATAGCGAACGGGCAGATAGGGATATATTTCTTTCGCCCGTGCTTCTACCGAACGGTAGGGGGCTTCCAGCACTAAAAGCGCAATATCCGGGTGTTTTGTGGCGAGGTAAGTGGCAATGCCCGTGCCCAGTGATTCACCGTAAAGAATGAGGCTGTGTTCGGGAATCTTCAGCACCTCGCGCGCATAGGTGAGGGCGGCGGCCGCATCATTATAAAGCCCGGGCTGGCTGGGGCTTCCTTCCGACCCGCCATAGCCGCGATAGCTGACGGCAACAAGCCCGAACCCGGCCGCAGCAAAGCTGCGAAATTTCTCCGCCCGGTAGCCAAGATGCCCGGCATTGCCGTGGAAATAAACGATCGTCTGCATTCCCTCTTTTGCCTTATGGATCCACGCGGTGAGTGCTGTGCCATCCGCCGCGGTGAGGGTGGTGGTGGTAAAGCCTTCAAGCTGGTAATCCGCCGCAAGGGCAGGGGAGGGGTCAGGAAAATACATGAAGCTGCGCTGGAACAGATACATTCCAGCAGCAAGCGCAAGGTAGGAAAAGAAAATAGCCGCCAGCAGGCGGGAAAGCGTAAAGCGGAAGCGGCCGGGCGCGGTCACCCGCGATTATCCCTGACGCGCTTTCATGCGCGGGTTTTTCTTATTGATGACGTAAAGGCGGCCTTTGCGGCGCACCACACGGCAGTTTTTGTCCCGCTTTTTGGCCGATTTCAATGAGCTTAATACTTTCATACATCACCTCGTGAAGGGGGGTGTTTATACGCGAGAACTGGGGGGTGTCAACTAGGAAGTGGCGGGGTGCCAGAGGCAATCACCGCCAGTGCTTTGGCGAATACGTCGCGGGCGCTCATGGTGCTGGTGTCAATGGTGATGGCATCCGCCGCCGGAATGAGCGGGGCAACGGCGCGCTTTGCATCCCGCGCGTCGCGCTCTAACAAATCTTCCAGCACCGAGTCATAGGCGACCGTAATCCCCATTTCGGAGAGCTCCTTATGCCTGCGCATGGCGCGGGTCTCAAGCGACGCGGTGATGAAAAATTTATAGTCCGCATCCGGGCAGATGACGGTGCCGATATCTCTGCCATCCAGCACCGCGCCCTGCGGCCGTTTGGCGAAATTGCGCTGATAGTCGAGCAAGGCCGCACGCACTTCGGGAATGGCGGAGACGATGGAAGCGGCCTTGCCGATGCGCTCGCTGCGAATTTTAGGGTTGGCGAGGTCATGATCCTGAATCGCACGCGCTGCGGCAATGGCCGCAGCCACATCGCCGGGGTCTTTATCGGCATACACTACCCGCATCCCTACCGCGCGGTAGAGGCTGCCGGTATCAAGATAACTCATGCCGAAATGATCGGCCAGCCGCCGCGCCAATGTGCCTTTGCCCGAGGCCGCCGGCCCATCCACCGCAATCACGAGTCTGCGGCCGGGAGATGATATTCTGGTATGCAGCGCTTCCATCTTCGCCCCGAGCCCATTCATCAGGGTAATGAAATCTGGAAAGCTCGTGGCAATCGCCCGCCCGTCATCCACCGTGATGGGGCGCGCCGCCACCAGCCCCAGCACCAGAAAACTCATGGCAATCCGGTGGTCGTAATGGCTGGTGATGGTGCCGCCACCCGCAGGTGGTTGGCCACGACCGTAAAGAATGAGATTATCCCCGTCTTCCACCGCTTCCACCCCTACCTGATGCAGCCCTGCGATAATTGCGGCGAGGCGATTACTCTCCTTGACCCTGAGCTCTGCCAGCCCGCGAAAGACACTGCGCCCCTCCGCTACGGCAGCCGCCATGGCGAGGATGGGGTATTCATCAATCATCGAAGGGGCGCGGGTTTCTGCCACCTCCACCGCCCGCAGGCGGCTATGGCGGGCGGTGATATCCCCCACCGGCTCGCCGCCGATCTCGCGTTCGTTATGGATGGTGAGATCCGCCCCCATCTCGCGCAGGGTGGTGAAAAGCCCGGTGCGCAGCGGGTTGAGGCAGACTTCCTCCACCGTCACTTCCGATCCCGGGGTGATGAGTGCGGCAACCAGCGGGAACGCGGCGGAGGACGGGTCACCCGGCACGCGGAATGCGCGGGTCATGAATGTCTGTTTCGGCTGGCCGCGAAGGGCGATTTTGGTGCTGCCACCAGGCTGTTTTTCACTCGTCACCGGAATGCCAAAATAGCTGAGCATACGCTCGCTATGGTCGCGCGTGGCTTCTTTTTCGTGAATGATGGTGACTCCCGGCGTATTGATTGCCGCGAGTAAAATGGCGGATTTGACCTGAGCGGAGGCCACCGGCATGGTATATTCAATCGGCATGGGCATCTTCGCGCCCGTCATGGTGATGGGCAGGCGCCCGCCTTCCTGAGCTGTAAACCGCGCCCCCATCTCGCGCAAGGGTGCCATCACCCGTTCCATTGGTCGTTTACTCAGGCTGGCATCGCCCGTGAAAGTGATTTCGTAAGGGTAGGGGGCACAGAGCCCCATCATCAGCCGCGCGCCGGTGCCGGCATTGCCCATATCAAGCGCCACGCCCGGCGCCTGTAGCCCGCCAATACCCACGCCCTTCACGCTCCAGCTACCATCTTCATGTTTGGTGATATCTACGCCCAGAGCGCGTAGCGCCGCAGCGGTGTGGAGCACGTCCTCCCCCTCCAGCAGCCCGTGGATGGTGGTGGTGCCAAGCGCCTGCGACGCCAGCATCAGCGCGCGGTGGGAGATGGATTTATCCCCCGGCACGCGGATGCGCCCGCGCAAATTTCCGGCCGGCTGGCTGGCATGGGGTGTCATTTCCGGAAAAGACATTGGATTTGTCAACTGTTCTAAGCGGTTGCGTTTTTCTTTCAGTTACGTAACCTGAAAGTCTGGGGGCACTGAAATAACAGACCTTCCCCGTGACATCAAGGAGTGACCGCATGGCAGCAGGCAACAAGCTCGGAACCAAGCGTCAATGCCCAGAATGCGCCGCCCGTTTCTATGATTTTGATGCGCGCCCGGTGATCTGTGTGAAATGCGGCGCGGCGGTGCCGCTGGCGGCAGAAAAGCCCAGGCGCAAACGCAAAACCGACGATTCGCCCATGCCTGTTCTTCGTAAACTCCCCCCCCCACCTGCGCCGGAAGAAGATACTGAAACGCTCGAAGGCGTTGCTCCTGGAACCGAAGCGCTCGAGCTTGAGGCGCTTGACGATGAGGAGGTGGAGGTCATGTCGCTTGAAGAAGTGGGCGAACATGAGGAAGAGGACGAAGCCGACGCCGAAGGTGATGATGCCGAGGATGAAATGTTCATCGAAGAGGAAATGGCCGCATCCGGAATTGTGGATGATATCCGCGCTTATATTGAAACGGACGAAAAGATAGAGGAGGAAGAGGGGGAGGATGTAGAAACTGCGGATGAGGATTCACCCCCCAAAGGGCATGGCAGGAAACGCGGATGAAAATTATCAACAGAGAAGCCCGGCTCATTGAGCTTATCTCCACGATTCAGGAGCAACGCGAGGGCTGGCATGGCGTGTGTTTTGCCTTTTCGCAGCTGCTCGAGCATTACCGCAGTGATTACCAGATCAAAATCGCCATCAATCTGATGAATGATCTTCTGGGCGACCGGGACGGGGCAATCTTCCTGTGTGAGGATGCGACCATCTATGTGGTGGTGCGCAATCTCTCCAAGCCGCTGCTTGATAAAATGGTCTTCCAGCTGCGTTATTTATTTATGGATGACCCGCTCGCCTATACGGCGGAAGGGGATGAAAACCCCGAATTTGCCCAAGTGTACAGTATCGAAACCGAGTGGGACGACTTCAATAAAGTCGCCCGCAATCACTGGGCGCAGAAGGTGCGCGCGGCGCAGGGCAATACCCAGCCGATGACCACCGAACCCGCGCCGGTCAAACGCGAAGTGCGGTTTTTCAACGCCGCCAGCCTTCTGGCGGTGGAGCGTGAACTGAAAGAGGTGGATCTGCGCAGTGCGCTGCGCCGCCAGCCGGTTTGCGCAGCGGTGCCGGGCATGCCCATCCGCATGGTGTTTGATGAGATGTATATCAATATCGCCGCGCTTCGGCAGCTGCTGAAGGTGGATGTGGATCTGCTGAGTAATCGCTGGCTGTTCAAATACCTGACGCAGACGCTCGATATGCGGATGCTGGAATTGATCCGCCAGAACACTTCCACCTATCTTGTTGCGCCGCTCAGCCTTAACCTTAATATTCCCACCCTGCTTTCCGAACAGTTTCTTGCCTTTGATGAAATGGTAAAAAAGGGCATGAAAGCCTCTATCGTGGTAGAATTACAGATTGCGGATGTGTTTTCGGATATGGCGGGCTATTTCACTGCACGGGATGTGGTACAGAAGCTTGGCTACCGCATCTGTCTTGATGGGGTGACGGATTTAAGCTTCCCGCAGATTGATCGCCAGCGCTTAGGCTTTGATCTCATCAAAGTACAGTGGAATGCGGAGACCGAAACCAAGGGCGAACATACCAGACGCGTGAAAGAAGCGGTGCGCAGCTGTGGCAGTAACCGCGTGATCATGACACGGTGCGACAATGAGCTTGCCGTGCATTACGGGCAGAGCATGGGGCTTTCCCTGTTTCAGGGGCGCTATCTGGATGGGCAGGTCAACCCCCGTGCCACATTGCAGAATTAGGCAGAATCAGGCCGGGCAGAGGCGGTCAGCGCGGCTTTTTTCGCCGCCACCAGAACAGGCCGAAAAGCAGCCATAGAAAAAAAGTGGGGATTTCTCCCTGCCGCGCATAAACCGTGGGTGGCAGCGGTTGGGGTAGCGCCTGATCAATCACCCCCCGTGCGCCCAGCGGCAGGGCGCGAAGAATGCGACCATAAGGATCAATCACCGCCGAAATCCCCGTATTAGCGGCGCGCACCAGCGGCAGACCCTGCTCCACCGCGCGCATCCGCGCCATGGTGAAATGCTGGTAAGGCCCGGGGCTACGCCCGAACCATGCGTCATTCGTGATATTGAGCAGCCAGTCGGGGCGCGTGGTTCGATGTACCGCAAGCCACGGAAACACTACCTCATAGCAGATAAGCGGGCTGAAGGGTGGCAGGCCGGGTACAGTCAGCGTTACCGCCCCTGACCCACGCGAAAAATCAAGGTCGCTCGGGGTGAGTTTCTGAAGCGGCAATATGCTTCTGAGCGGAACAAACTCACCAAACGGCACGAGCTGGTGCTTGTCGTAACTCGCCGCCAGTCGGCCTTGCGAGGTGATGACAAACAGACTATTCGTGATACGGGTGAAGGCACCGGGTGGATCATCCCTCACCGCACCGGTGATGAGATAGCCATCTGTATGCGCGAAACGCTTCAGGCGCGCCAGCCACGGGCTTTGTGCATTCAGCAAAAAGGGAAAGGCCGTCTCCGGCCAGATAGTGACATCCGCCACCGGCGCTTCGGTCTGTAAATGCGTGAGTGCCCCGTGCAGCCGCATGGATTCATCTTTGCCCTGCGCCGTCCATTTCAGCGATTGCGGGATATTGGCCTGCACAATCCGCACGCGCGTTTCGGTAAGGGCGGCGCCCTCTGGCATACGCCACATGCCGTAGCCATAGGCCAGCGTCACCAGCGCAAGCATGGTGGCGGTAGCCGCATGGCGCGCCGGGTGTTTGTGCCACCAGAGCAGTGGGGCACAGGCGGCAAACACTACCGGCAGCGACAGGCCGAACGGCCCAAGCAGCGCGGCAGATTGCAGGAGGCGCTCGGAAGGCGTGACCACATAGCCCATGAGATTCCACGGGAAGCCAAACATGCCAATGCTGCGCAGATACTCCGTTGCCACCCAAAGCAGCGCGAAAAGAAGGATGTTGCTGAGTGCATCATGTGTGCGCAGCCGGGCGAAGCCATACCCCATCGGCAATAGATAAAGCGCGAAGCCGGCCGAAAGCCCAAGCACGGAGAGCGGGATCATCCATGCGAATTTATCCGCATCGACCAGCATGGAATTGGCGATCCAGTACGTGCCCGCCATGAAGAAGCCGTAACCGAAAAAGAACAGGTGCCTGAGCACATGAGGGCGCGTCGCGGTTTCAAGGTGATAAACCAGCAGCGGGAAGGTGAAAAACAGCACTGGCCAGCACTCAAACGGTGCGAAGGCGAGGGCGGTCAGCAGGCCTGCGAAGAACAGCAGCAGCGTGGCGCGCCAGCCGCGGCAGCGAAGCGGCCAGGTGAGGAAAGCAGGGGTCATGGGTGGCGCGTGATACGCACGCGGCGGATGCGCCTCACATCGGCCGCGATCACTTCAATCTTAAAGCGCGAGGAAAGATGCAGCACCTCGCCTTTTACCGGCACGCGGCCCAGCGCGAAGAAGACAAGGCCGCCCACTGTGTCATAGCCACGCTCCAGCAGCGGGTCGACGATCGGCTCGCTCAGGGTTTCTTCAAGCTGAAGAATAGGCACACGCGCATCTACCTCCAGCACGTGATCTCCCACCCATTCAATCATCAGCTCGTCTGTATCTTCGTCATGCTCATCCTGAATTTCACCCACCAGTTCTTCAAACAGATCCTCCATGGTGACCAGCCCGTCAGTGCCACCATATTCATCCACCACAATGGCGATATGGCAGCCCGAAACGCGCATGCGCAGCAGCAGATCCACAATCCGCATGGAGGGGGGAATGAAAAGAATCTCCCGCATGACTTTCTGCATGTCGAAACTTCTCCCCTCCACAAAGAGCGGGAAGAGATCTTTCACGTGAATAAACCCCTCGATTTTATCGAGCGAGTCGTCATAGACGGGAATGCGCGTATGGCCGATTTCAATAATGTGGCGCTTGAGCTCGATGAGTGAGGTGCTCTTATCCACCCCCATGATCTGCGTGCGCGGTACCATGATATCCCGCACCGTCAGCTCACCGAAATGGATCATGTTCTTGAGGAGTTTTTTTTCCTCCTCGCTGATCGCCTGCAGTTCCGGAGATTCTTCTTCCAGAACATCTTCAAGCATCTGCTTGATGGAGCCTTCCGGCCGCCCCATCACCTTATGACGGAACCATTTGATCGCCAGCTGCATGGGCGAGGGCGCCACATAGGCCGAAGCCGGTTTGCCGATGCCTGAGGCGTGTTCAGATTCGGGATTGATGGATGGTGTCGCGGACGAGGCCATAATGAACCGAGGACTCTAGCTGCTTTCCTATGGGTTCGCAAGCAGCTATGCATAATGATACTCAGGTTTTTTTTCGTCACCTGGGAAGTCGTGTGCGATTCTGCTTTACAGCCCAGCCCCCACCACCTATAGTGTGACGCAGAAAAT
>CANHAG010000027.1 GCA_947458525.1 Rhodospirillaceae bacterium
CGGTTGCTCTCGCGCAGCTGAATGGTGAGGCATTCGGTAAGCGAACGCGCAAAAATCCCCGGCGGGTCAAGGCGCTGCAGCTTCGCGATCACGGCCTCAAGGTCATCTTCTTCCGCCCCAAGCTCTGCCGCCAGCTGGCCGGTATCTTCCCGCAGATAGCCGCTGTCATCAAGCAGGTCTACCAGCCTGCCTGCAAGCAACCGCTCGGCTGGGTCGGTGAAATCAACCGCGATCTGTTCAATGAGATGCTCGCGCAGCGAACGTTCCGAAGTGAGGGTGGATTCAAGATTCGCCCCCTCTTCGTCCGCATCATAATGGCGGCCACTGCCCTGATGGTGCGTATCGGCGGAAAAACGGCTGAAATCAGTGCGGGCTTCGTCGTTCCAGTCGCCTGAGAAATCTTCATCATAAAGGGATTCGTTGACGGAAAAATCCCCCTCTTTCACCTCCAGCTCGCGCCGTTCCGCCGCATCGCGCTCGGCGGCGGTCAGTGGTGTATCGGGGGCAGGTTCCTGCCCTTCCTCGGCCGGCGCACTCTCCCCATCTTCACGTTGCAGAAGCGGGTTTTTTTCGATCTCTTCGTTTAAGAATTCCTGAAGTTCCCCGGCTGAAAGCTGCAGCAGCTTGATGGATTGCTGCAATTGCTGGGTCATCACCAGCGATTGCGACTGCCTGAGTTCCTGCTTGAGTACAACCATGCAAAAACTATACCGAAAACCCGATATAAGCTCAAGCTGTTATCAGAGGCCGGCGTGACTGCACCCTCTGTAAGCTGGCAATTTCCACCACCACTTCCAGCGCGGGTAAACGCTTCCGGCTAAAATTCGCGCTTTATTTCCTGAAATTCATGGCTATAATGCGCGGCTTCGCTGGCAAGAGGGCAGGATTTTTATTCCCAGTCAAGATGTTAGCGGTATAGCGATAAACTGAAAGGGTGTTGTCATGGCTGTTCCAAAACGAAAAACCTCTCCTTCCAGACGCGGCATGCGTCAGTCGCACCATGCGCTTGATAAAGTGACCGTGCGCGAGGACGCCACTACCGGCGAACTCAAACGCCCGCACCATGTCTCGCCGGACGGGCATTACCGTGGCCGCAAGGTGACCAGCGCCAAAGTCAAACGCTAGCCTTAACGAGGTCGCGGTGACGGCGGGTATTCCCATCACCATTGCGCTGGATGCCATGGGGGGCGATAAAGCCCCGGAATCCGTGGTGCATGGCGCGCGTCTGGCGCTCAAATTTTTTCCGGATCTGCAGTTTGTATTTTATGGTGACGAGGCGCGGATTACTCCGCTCGTCGCGCGTCACAAACTCGCCGCCTGCGCGCGTATCATTCACACGGAAAGCGCAATTGCCATGCATGAGAAACCGGCCATTGCGATCCGTCAGGGGCGCCGGTCGAGCATGCGGCTGGCGATTGATGCGGTGGCGCGCGGCGAGGCGCAGGCCGTGGTCTCGGCAGGCAATACCGGCGCGCTGATGGCAACTGCCAAAATCGTACTTAAAACCCTGCCCGGCATTTTTCGCCCGGCCATTACCGCCACGATCCCTGCGCAGCAGCGCAGCGTGGTGCTGCTTGATATGGGTGCCAATATCGACTGCACGGCCGATTATCTGGTGCAGTTTGCGCTGATGGGAGACGCCTATGCCCGCGCAGTGCTGGGGGTGGCGCGCCCGAAAATCGGCCTGCTTAATGTTGGCTCGGAAGATATGAAAGGGCATGACGAGGTAAAAGAGGCCAACCGCCAGCTGAAAACTGGAAATTTCCCAATTGATTATCACGGCTTCGTGGAAGGCCATGATATTATGGAAGGCACCACCGATGTGGTGGTGACGGACGGATTCACCGGCAATATCGCGCTCAAAACCGCCGAGGGCGCCTCGCGCCTGATTTATAACGCGGTGAAAAATGCGATTGAAAATTCTTTCAGCGCCAAGCTTGGCTATCTGCTGGCACGCCCGGCGATTAAAATGGCCATGCGCAAGTTCGACCCGCGCAAACATAATGGCGCGATTCTCCTGGGGCTTAACGGTATTGTGGTGAAAAGCCACGGCAGTGCGGATGCGAAAAGTTTCGCAAATGCCGTAAAAGTGGCAGCAACGCTTGTGCAAAATACGGTGAATGAAAAAATTCTGGATGAATTATCCCGCAGCACTGCAGCACCTGTCGCCACCACTGCCGGTGAAGATGTCGCGGTGCTCGAATCTCTCACCACCATCTCTATCAGCACGGTGCGGTAATGGCGCGCTCAGTGATTATCGCAACAGGAAGCTACCTGCCCGCACGGGTGGTAACGAATGATGTGCTCGCCGAAAAAGTTGATACGAGCGACGCCTGGATCCGCGAACGCACCGGCATCATCACCCGCCATCTTGCCGCAGAAAACGAAACCACTTCCGATATGGCACTGGCGGCGGCGCGCCGGGCGCTCACAGCCGCAGGGCTTGATGCGCAGGCGATTGACGGGATTGTGGTGGCAACGTCAACGCCAGACACCACCATGCCTTCGGTGGCCAGTAAATTACAATCAGCCCTTGGCTCTCGAGGCGGCCCGGCGCTGGATGTGGTGGCCGCCTGCACCGGATTTGTGGCAGCCCTTTCGGTAGCGCATGGCTGGCTTGAAACCGGGCTTGCGCGCAATGTGCTGGTCATTGGTGCGGAGTCCATGTCGCGCATTATTGACTGGAACGACCGCACCACCTGTATTCTGTTTGGCGATGGGGCGGGAGCCGTCATCCTCGCACGGAAAGAGGATGAGTCACGCCGTGGGATTTTAGCGCTGCAACTGGAATCTGACGGAGCGCTTGGCACAATTCTTGGCACTTCGGGCGGGGTTTCAACCACGCAGACGGCCGGATTTTTATTCATGGAAGGGCAGGAAGTCTTCCGTCATGGGGTAGAGAAAATGTCCTCCGTCACCCGCGCGGCGGTGGCAAAAGCAGGCCTCGCGCTATCGGACGTGACGTGGGTGGTGGCGCATCAGGCCAATGCACGGATGATTATTGCCATAGCCCGCCAGCTGAAACTGCCGCCGGAGCGCTTTATCGTAACGCTTGACCGCCACGCCAATACCTCGGCCGCTTCCATTCCCCTGGCGCTCGACGCTGCGGCTCGCGACGGGCGAATCGCGCCGGGCGATATCCTCGCGTTACCTGCGCTTGGCGCTGGACTTACCTGGGGCTGCTGTGTAATATGCTGGTAAATCACCATCAGGGGGAACGATATGAATAAGACCTTGACCCGCGCCGACCTTTCCAATTCTGTGTACCGTGAAATCGGGCTGTCGCTTTCTGAATCCACCCAGCTGGTGGATGCGGTGCTGGAAGAAATCTGCACCGCGCTGACGGAAGGTCAGGCCGTGAAGATTTCTTCGTTTGGCACGTTCAAACTGCGGCGGAAAAAGCAGCGTATCGGGCGCAATCCCAAAACGGGGGTAGAGGTTCCCATCACCCCGCGCACGGTGCTTTCTTTCAATGCATCGAACATTCTAAAAGGTCGCGTCAACGGTGAAACGCCGGCGGCGTAAGCGGCTGGTGACTAAGTCTTAGATTTCAAGAACACAATAAAAAGAGCGTATTATGGCAAGCACGGATCTGTTGCATCTATTGCAAAAGATGGAAGACGACCGCAGTAAAGAAAAATCAGCGAATGCATTGCGCACCATCTCGGAAGCGTCCGAAATGCTCGACGTTCCGGCGCATGTGCTGCGTTTCTGGGAGACTAAATTTCCACAGATAAAGCCCCTCAAACGTAATGGCGGGCGCCGTTTCTACCGGCCGGAGGATGTGGAGATTTTACAGCAGATCAAGCATCTTCTGTACCGGCAGGGCTTCACCATTAAGGGTGCTAAAAAAGCGATTGATGAATTCGCCAGAATTGTGGGCAGCACGGCGGTGGCTAAGACACACCCGGTACAGGCCGGGGCGGTTCCCGCGGCAGGTTCTAACGATAATCACACCCGGCTTCCCGTTTCAAACATGGTGGCAGCAGAAGCGCCGTTTTCGACCGTCACCAGCGTTTTACCGACCGATCGCCAGCAGCTGCGCGGCTTACGCGAAGAACTGGCCGCACTGCGCGATATGCTCGCAGGCAAGTTGAAGGCCGCCTGATGCGTCTGGTGAAAGGTTCGGTATGTGGCCGGGTCACGACCCCGCCACAGCACTTCCATCCAGCACTTCTTTCACTTTGCTGGCCAGTTGTTTGAGCGTGAAGGGCTTGGGCAGGAAATTGAAGGCGCGATCGGCGCCGAACGTATCAAGAAACGCGTCTTCCGCATAGCCGGAGATGAACACCACCTGTGTGCCGCGCATGCGATCGGCAAATTGCGCCTCCATCTGTTGCAGCATTTTCGGGCCGTTGATGCCCGGCATCACCACATCCGAAATAATGAGGTCAATCGCACCTTCATAACCTGCGAATACTTCCAGCGCATTTTCGCCGCTATCCGCCTCCAGCACATCATAGCCTTTGTTCCGCAACGCGCGGGCGGCGAAAATCCTGACTGGGGTTTCATCTTCCACCAGCAGAATCGTGGCCTTACCGGTAAGGTCACCGCCTGCGCGTTCTTCCGCCAGATCCTGCGCTTTGGCGGCTGTGCCATCTACCTGAAACCGTTTGAAGTAGAGATAGAATGTCGTGCCTTCGCCGGGCGTTGATTTCACGTAAATATACCCGCCGGTCTGTTTGATAATACCGTAGCAGGTGGAAAGCCCAAGCCCAGTGCCACTGCCGACTTCTTTAGTCGAAAAAAATGGCTCGAAGATATTTTTGATGATCTCGGGCGGAATACCGGTGCCGGTATCGGACACTTCCACCAGCACATAATCGCCGGGGATGATGGTTTCATCATCTGCCGGAGGAATAAGGGCGGAATCTACCCCCTCGCCTGCAGCAAGCGTCACCGGGCTGGTGCGGATGGTGAGGGTGCCCCCCTGCTTCATCGCGTCGCGCGCGTTGACCGCCAGATTGATGATCACCTGTTCAAGCTGCCCCTGGTCCGCCCGCACAAGCCCAAGATCCCGGCCATGGATCATCTGCATCTGAATATTTTCGCCAATCAGCCGGCGGATAAGATTGGAAAGCTCGGCCAGCACATCCGTAATATCGAGATTTTTCGGCTGCAAGGTCTGGCGGCGGCTGAAGGCAAGAAGCTGGCGCACGAGATTGGCGGCGCGGTTGGCATTCTGCTTGATCTGCATGATATCGGCAAAAGAGGGATCACCCGCCGGATGGCGCATGAGCAGCAGATCGCAAAACCCGATCATGGCGGTGAGCAGGTTATTAAAATCATGCGCGACACCTCCCGCCAGCTGACCCACAGCCTGCATTTTCTGGGAGTGTGCGAAGCGCAACTCCAGATTTTTCTGCTCGGTCTGGTCGATCATGTGCAGAAACAGCACCGGTGAAAAATCGCCGTCCGCCTTCATCAGCGTGATATAGGTATAGACGATAACCGGCGCATAGCCCGGCGGATGAAGGGTAAGCAGCATCGGTGGGGTGACGATGTGATCACGGAAGGTGCGTTCGAGCGCCTCGGTAAAGCGTGAGCGGTCTTCGGGGTCAATCAGATCCACCAGAGCCACCGACGTATCAACACGCACCGAGTGGCGGACAAGCTGAAGGAAGGCTTCATTGGCCTCAATCACGTTGCCGCGTTCATCCGTCCTCAGTGTGGCGATGGGGGATTTTTCGATATAGCTGTTGATATCAAGTCCGGTTGCTCTGGCGTCAGAGAAATGTAGCCCGCTCTGCACCATATCACGCCGCAGGACCTGCAAGGATAATACTCCCCGTAGCACCGAGAATTTTCTGCTGCTCGCCCCGTATCAGCACCTGTTTGATGGCCGCAGGCACCAGAGAACCATCTTTTTTCTGTAGCGTCACATGATCCAGCGCATTGCTCAGCGTGAAGTCTTCCGTCACGGCGCGGCCACTCAGTTGATAAAGCACATGATGCAAGCTGAGCCCGCGCGCCAGTACCTCGCCCGGGCCATAGCCAAGCGCCAGTTCAAACGCCGGATTGACATAGTCGAAACGGCCATACTCATTCACCACATAATGGGGCACGCCGCTGTGAGTCAGCAGGTGATCAATACGCTCTGGCGTGGTCGAGCGCAGAGTTTCAGGCATCAGCGCCGAACCTGCCCGAGCGCCGACATATTCCCGCCCCCTCACCACAAGAAATCCCGCAGGCCGAGGCAGAGGATCTACAGTGAAGGTATATTCTTTGGTGATGCCCTCCTTCAGTGTCAGAGGAAAAAACACCCGTTCACGCTTAAGGCCAATAATTGCGGCCATCAGCCGTTCACGGTCGGTGCTGCCGATACCTGATTTTTCGAGCATCCGGTCAAAAGAGGAGGCCTCCCGCAGCGCCTCTTGTGGAAAGACTTCCCGCGCACCATCATTGATATATTCAATGCCGCCGTCACGCCGCACAATCAGCAGGAAACGAGACCCCAACGCCGCGGCCTGCGCGAAAAGCAGATTCTGAAATTCTGTTGTGGTGACCAGGTCAAGATTCTGCTGTTTGCGCAGCACCATGTAAAAACACAGCGATGTCACGGCGAGAATTGAAATCATCGTCGCAATCGCAGAACCGCCGACCGTTTCCGGGCGCAGGCTGAGCAGAAGTATAATGAGCGTGACAATACCAAACGCAAGAATCACCCGCCATATCTGAGCCGTACGCTCCCGCGGGATAAACTCCATCAGGGCTGGGGTTTCAAAATCTATATTCGAACCACGCATCGCGCCAGTGTAGGCAGCGCCCGCCATGAAGCAACATATTTTTATCGTTTTTTGATTGGATGGCTTACGCCGCACCGATCATGAACAAAAATACCAGAAAATTGTATCAGTCGTCCTGCGAGGGAAGCTTTCAACCTAAACTAGCATTAGCACTGGGCGACATGCCTGATACCCATTCTATGGCCTTGCCAGTATCGAGCGGCCAATTTAGAATACAGGAATGGCTATCCTTCCGCTTGTTATTGAGCCTGATGCAAGGCTGCATATCCCCTCCGAATCGGTGGTGCGGGTAGATGACGCCGTGCGCCAGCTGCTGAATGATATGCTTGAGACCATGTATGCGCATGAGGGGATTGGGCTTGCCGCCGTGCAGGTGGGCGTGCATCAACGCTGTATCGTGGTGGATGTCGCTCAGCGCGAAGGCCGCCGCGAGCCAATGAAGTTCATCAACCCCGAAATTGTCGAGAAAAGCGAAGCGCCATCCGTGTTTCTTGAGGGCTGCCTTTCCTTCCCCGATCAGTATTCCGAGGTGGAGCGCCCCGAGCGCGTGACCGTGCGCTATCTGGATGAGCGGGGCGAAGAAAAAACGCTCGAAGCGGAGGGCATTCTCGCCACATGTCTGCAGCACGAAATCGACCACACGAACGGGATTGTGTTTGTGGATCATATTTCTAAACTCAAGCGCGATATGATTCTGCGCAAACTTACCAAAGCCAAACGGCTTGGGCTGTTTTCGTCGCACCCGGAGGGTAGCGCAACCATGTAAGGCGCGCGTCACGCGCGGCGAATAGACTTGCCCCCACCAAGTGAACACGCAATTCCTTGTGAAAATCTTTCGCGCGGCGGGTGACAAATGCGCGGCATGGTACTAGCCTCATATCCATGCGGTTATTTTTTCTCATGGCGCTTTTCCTGCCGGTAGTGGCGCTTGCGCAGGCGCCGGTTGTGTCTCCCTCCTTTCCGGATTGGGCGGTAACGACTCTGGGTGGCGAGGCCACGGCACCTCCGCCAGCGCCAGAAAACGCCGCTCCCGCCGCTGTGCCGCAGGCACCCGCTGCTCCTGCCGCACCCACAGCTCCCGCTGCGCCGGTGTCTGACATCTGGCCGGCTGATACGGTGCCGGTATTTGTCAGAAGCTGCAGCAGGGGCCGCAGCGAACTGCTAGCACCCTGCCGCTGCACCATCGAAAACCTGATGAAAGCGATGCCCCACCGGGAATTTCTAGCGCTTTCAGAAAAAAATGCCGTCGCCACCGACCCGCGCTACATGAACATACGGCAGAATTGCGCTACCCGGCCACAGCAGCGATGAATCCGCTGCGTGTCATTTTCATGGGTTCCCCGGCTTTTGCGGTGCCAACGCTTCGCGCGCTGCTCGCCTCGCGCCATCAGGTGATTGCAATTTACACCCAACCTCCCCGTCCTGCCGGTCGCGGGCAGAAACTCACCCCCACCCTGGTCGCCGAAATCGCCGCTGAGCAACACCTTCCCCTGCTCACGCCGTTACGTCTGAAATCGCCCGAGATACAGGCAGAATTCGCCGCCCACGGGGCAGATGTGGCGGTAGTGGCGGCCTATGGGCTGCTGCTGCCGCCCCCGGTGCTGGCCGCACCCCGCTTCGGCGCCATCAATCTTCACCCTTCTGCCCTGCCCCGCTGGCGCGGTGCGGCGCCAATTCATCGCACCCTTATGGCGGGTGACCGCACAACCGCCTGCTGCCTGATGCAGATGGAGGCTGGTCTTGATACCGGCCCCGTGCTGGCGCGGCAGGAAGTTGCGATTGCTGATGGTACAGACGCGGGCATGCTGCAGCACAGCATGGCAGAGCTTGGGGCGCAGATGATGGTAGAATATCTGGATCAGCTGGCAGAAGGAAGCGCGCCTGCCCCTCAGCCACAATCGCGCGAGGGCGTGACATATGCCGCCAAAATCACGAAAGAAGAATTGCGGCTTGACTGGTCACTTCCCGCCGCCGCCCTGCGCCAGAAAATTCTCGGGCTTGCACCGGCGCCTGGCGCATATACGCTGCTGCAAGGCGAGCGGGTAAAAATTTTCCGTGCAGATCTGGCGGAATCTTCGCCCGGTACCGCCCCCGGCACGGTGCTGGATGGGCGTAACCTTACCGTCCAGTGTGGTGCAGGCACGGCGCTGCGGTTACGGGAAATTCAGCGCCCCGGCCAAAGACGCGGGGTGACAGAGGAAGTTTTGAAATCCTTTGTAATACAGGACAATAGTTTAATTTCTGATACTGATACCTGAGGTCTAACCTTGTGTTTTTTATGGCCATTGTCCACAAGCCGCGGAAAGCATTTGGAACTGTCTGAAAAATGTGTTAGTTTTCCGCACGAATAAGAAAAAAACAATCCGCAAAAAAATGGCAAGGCAGCATGTTGACGCAATGGCAAGTAACTATGAACGATAATATCGTTGTCCTCAAACAGCTCGACGAACTTAAAGAACAGCATCGCAAACTCGATCACGAGATTGCTGAACTATCCGGTTCAGCCATGAATGAATTCCGTCTGGCGCAGTTGAAAAAACAGAAGTTGCGCATGCGCGATCAGATTATTATTCTCGAACA